>NZ_JBDPLV010000044.1:0-96491 GCF_039871605.1 Acrocarpospora sp. B8E8
ACGCGATTGGCGCGTTACGCCTGCTCAACTTCACCAACATCGCCGATGGAACCCGATGGGCACGCGACAACTTCGAACACCCACTGATCGCTCTCGGTCTCACGATGTGAGAACGCATTCAGCCCTGGCAACCACCCGAGCTAGTCCAGCCCAGCAGCCAAATGCCCGGGCACAGCCATCAACGGATAGAGGTAACCGCCGATGAGCCATCGCACACATAGGTTTCCTGTATCGGTAAAGGGCGTAATTGTCCGTGATGGCCAGGTACTGCTCCTGCGGAATGAACGCGACGAATGGGAGCTGCCCGGAGGCCAACTGGAGCTCGGCGAAGACCCGCCGGACTGCCTCGTGCGTGAAATCCGCGAAGAGGCCGGCTGGGAAGCGCAGATCGGGCCGATCCTGGACTCCTGGCAGTACCACATCCGCGAAGGCGCCGACGTCTTGATCGTGACCTATGGCGCCACGGTCGATACCGATCAGCCGCCCGTACTCAGCCATGAGCACAAGCAGGTAGGCCTGTTCAGCGAACACGAAGCGAAGGACCTGCCGATGCCGCAAGGCTACAAGCGGTCGATCGCCGACTGGTTCTCCAGGCCGCACGAACCCGCGAGGTAGACGAGGCGATCGCGATTCTGATCTGCTTGTCACGCAATCAAGTCGGCAAGCAAGCCTCTGACTCGCTCTTGCCGATAGGAAGGAATCACATCGTCTCGATCTCGTCGAGCGATGAGCACCGCGTCAAAGAATCGCGCTACACGGGCGACTTCCGCGGCCGCATGGTTGACGTTGCCCAGCTTCCGCTCTTCAAGCCACCGCGACACCTGAGACCAGGACCACAGGCTTCCACGCCTACGCCCGATCACGGGCCGGGGGAATCCTCCACCCCCCGGGCACCGGACGTCCAGTGGGAGACAGCTGCCGCGCCGGCTCCGGACCGTTCGGCAATACTGTCGACGTCCACGATGTCCTCTGTCACTCCCACTACTACCAGACCGGCTTGTTCGACCTGCTCGATCGCGGAGACGATCGCGATGACCGCGTCTTCGGCCTCACGGGAAAACTCGATCTCACCTCCACGCGCATCACCGGCTACAAGCGCGTCTACACCTCCGCTCTCCTCCAGCAGGCCATAAAGCTTGTCGGAGATGCTGATGAGTTGCTCCTCAGGGAAGCCAGTGGTCTTGATGGTGAACCAGTAGGTGTTCATGGGGCTTCCTCCTCTCCCGCGGGCGGAGTGATAGCTGGGCGCTGGCGGATGGCCGCCAGTTCTGCGATCTCCTAAATGATCACGCCCACCACAGAGAATCAGGACAGATGGGATGATTGGGAACATTTGGGATCACAACTTACAACGATGGAGTCACTCCTCTTGAGACTTCTTTGTTGCTTCATAGTTTCGTTGTCAGTTCCGAACTCCTGTCAACGACTCGGTGGACTGCGTTGATAGTTCCGATGCTTCTCCCTCCCGGTAGCCCTCGGCAGGCTCGTCGCTGATGACTGCGTAGACCTGCGGCGCAAGCCAGAAAACGGACCCTCCGCGGCCTTGGCGAACCTCTAGCTTCGATAGCCAGCCGCGACCTTCAAGATGCCTGATGAGGTTTAGCGCGCCTTGATTGGTGACGCCCAGACTGCTTCGGACTAGTCGAGTGGTGAGAATCGGATTATCGAATACCAGTTCTATTGCTTCGCTGGCCCTGCTCCGATTCCCTGCGAGTTCTGATCGGTACTGCTCCCGTAGCGTGAGAAGCGAATCTGCTCGTTGCATGGCGTCATCGGCTTGAGCCGACACCGCAGTAAGGAAGAACTGTAGCCACTCTTGGATCCTCCCCTTCTCGCGAACGGCTTGCAGCCGGTCGTAGTACTCCACGCGATGGCGTTCGAAGTATGCGCTCAGGTACAGGAGCGGTACAGGGAGTCGCTCCTCTTGGATGAGGAAGAGGAGAACCAGTAGCCGGCCGATCCGGCCATTGCCATCTAGCAATGGATGGACGGTCAGGAACTGGTAGTGGAGTAGAGCGCAGCGAACCAGTGTAGGGAGCCGTGGAGGACGAAGGAGGAACGCCTCGAAGTCGGCCAGTGAGTCGTGCATCGCCTGCCCGATGGGCGGCACGAAAACCGCGTTGTCTGGCCGATCTGTTGGGGAGCCTATCCATACCGGTTGATCTCGGAGACGGCCACCGGATGCCGTCCGGGCCGAGCCGTGCATCAACATGGCGTGAAGCTGCAGCAAGAGCTCCAGATCGAGCCTGCGACTTCGGACCTCGCGGACGCCGTGTTCCGCGGCCCTCAGGTGAGCATGCAGATCTCGAAGATCGCCGTATGCTGGTTCGGCTCCGGCTGCCTCTGCTTGGAACACATCCGTCAGTCGGGCTTGTGTGCCCTCAATCCGGGCACTCGCCAAGGCCTCACGCACGGCGTACGGCCTAAGGAGTAGGTCGGGTTCCCGGAGGCGTCGAGCGACACCACTCAAGCGGCCCAGAGCGGCCTCGGCGTCGGACAACGCCATGATCGTCTCGTTCTCCAAGGAGAGGCTCTGCGGCATGGGCGCAGGCTGGAACCAAGAGAATCCCAACTCGTCACCTGCCGCACACGTCCCGAAGTCTGATCTTTCAAAGCGCGACGTGTCCATGCCTCGAAGATACAACGAAACCCGGGATTTGGTTGGTACTATCTAGCCTGGGAGACGCTGTGTTGAGTAAAGCTACTGAGTGGACGATGTGTTCGGTCGGATTGGGTGGGAGCTATGAGTGCCGTGGTTCCTTTGGGTGGCCTGATCCCTGCTGTTGCGATCATTGATTCTCGCAACCTAGCGGGTCAGGCAGAAGAGGTGCTTGGTGCGAGGCGCTACCCGGGGGTCTCGGGCGTACGGCAGGCGCTCGAACTCTATGGTTTCGCAGTGGGCAAGGTCATTGCCGCGGTGGGAACGCGCGCGTCGGGGTCCAGCTCGAGGCTGAGCGCCGCCCTCACGTTGAACCAAGACTTCGCGGCTCGATTTCGCAATGAGGGTGGAGAGATCCTTGAGGGATACCTGCGGGACAGTTACAACAAGATGGAGGAGAAGCAGGTAGACGTCCTGTGTGCGCGAGCCATCGCTGATGAGGCCTATGCGTCACGCCATGAAGCTTCCCCCTCCAAAGCGATCGTGCTCATCAGCAAGGACTCAGACCTGACGCCGATGTTTTCGTTTGCTAAGCGGCTCGGCGTGCCAGTGTACGCAGCGGCCACCTCGGGTGTGGACAGGAGGGGAGACATCGACTGGATCCTTCTGGGCGAAGCGGCCATAAGGATCATGACCGCCGCTCGGGGGTCGTGGGGTCATGATGTGCGGGATCAGGTTTCAGCCCTCGCGTTCCTGCAGTGGGGCAAGCCCTACCGGTGGTCTGTAACCGGAGTCGTGCGACGAAAGGGGCAGGATGTCGTCAAGCTGAGGCATCGTACCGGCATTTACGGGAGCGCTCTGATCCAGGAGTTCGGAGGAATCAAGCCTGCGAAGGCCACCAAGCACGACCTCTATCCGATTGGTGTCGACTTGGGCGAGCGTGGCCGGGAATTTCCGTTGGTCATGCTCAGCAAGTCAGGTGTTGGTGGTTGTGCCTCCAATCTTCGGGAGGCTGTGGTCGCTGAAAGGGTTAGTCCTACCCAAGTAACCCTTCGGCTGAACGATGGAGACAAGCTGTTCAGGGTGGAGGCGACCATTGACAACATGCACCTGAACAGGCGTGTTCTTGTGCAGCGGGAGGGCTCCGACACTGTTCGCTGGGTTGGAGGGCTTGAGCCGTGCGCTACGTACCCGACCGAGGGGGACCCCACCATGCCGACGATTGTGGAGATTGCATCTCTTACTGGCACCCCGCTAGCGATAGCGCGCCGTGCCGATGGGACCACCATGCCAATTCGGCTGCCTCGGGGTGAGGTCGGCAGGGTCGGGTCAAGATACGTCGGGATTGCTGCTGGGTTGGATCAGAGGCTGGGCAGCCATCTGATTGCGATCTCCAGCAGCCTCTGCTAGCGCTAAGGGCGGCCTATAGGCCGCCCTTAGCTTTTCTCATTCACCGGCCCCTACGTCCGGCACAGCGTGTATTGCGTCCGAGGACGCACAAGCAGTATCAGTTGCTGGGTGCCTTCGAGTCAAGTTGATGTTCGTCACACGCAAGCCGCCTACCTGCAGAAACATGGATAAATCATTTCACAATGATGGCAGGGGACGGCTTCCTTTACATGTCGATCTCGTCTCCTACTCACTGAGCGTGACATCACATGACTCTGCCCATCGGAAGATTAGGAGACGGACCGATGTGGTGGCTCTTCCCTACCGTGATACCACAGGTGATGACGCCCCGATGGCACCCAGTCCAAGGACGGCGTCCGCTGGGACCTCGCGACCCGGCTGCAGGTCGGGGGCGAAATTCCCTCTGGCCGCCTGACTTACAGGTCACCTGATCGAACGCGGATTCTCGGGTCCAACAAGATGCCAAACTCTGGTGGCCAAGGAGGAGTGTGGATATCGTCTGGGCGTGAGCAGCACGTGGGCGGAACGCATCGTAGAAGCCTTACGCATCTCCAGTCACCCCCTCAACGATGACGCGCTCGCCCGGCGTCTCGATGCTTCCCAGCGTCAAACGATCAACCAGGTCTGCCGTCAGTTGGCAGCACGAGGGAAGATCACCCGGCTGACCGGCCCGGACGGGAAGATCGTAAACATGCTGATCGCTGCGAACTCGTCGGCGAAGGGCGTGAGCGACCCGGGTACAGCTTCTTCTAAGAACTCAAGCGGTGATCGCCTGCTGACCGAAGACATGGTGAAGGAGGCCGTGAAGTCCCACCTGGAAGGCCTCGGCTACAGCGTTACCGTTGCCTGGGGCCGCGCACACGGGATAGACATCGAGGCCCATCGCGCTGACGATCATCTGTATCTTGAGGCCAAAGGCGAAGCTGCCAGTCCCCCGCAGCAGGTCAACTACTTCATCGGAGCACTGGGTGAACTCGTCCAACGCCTTCGGGACCCCTATGCCCGATACGGACTCGCCCTTCCTGATCATCCACAATATCGGGGCTTGGTACAGCGCCTACCGGCCCTTGCCCGCGAGCGCCTGAATTTGGTGATCATGCTTGTGGATCGACACGACGGGACGACGGTGACGACCCTACTCTGACGGGCCGCCTCAGCATGATCAGCGCTTCTGTGGTGACGGGTACGTTCACTTCGGGCTGGGCGTAGTTGAGACCTGCTCCCGCCCGAGGTGGGGTGGCGCAGGCCCACCTTTCGCGGACGGGCCAGGCCGGTCGTGGCGGGCACGACCGGCCTGGCTTGTTGTCACGTCAGGTCGGAGCACTTCAAGGCGTCGGGGTCCTTGGCGGCTTGGGGGACCCAGCGGACGTTGGCGAAGGAGGCGGAGAACGCGGCCTCCGTGTACACCAGGAACGCCGTGTTGACGTTCTCCATGTCGAGGCCGGTCGCCGCGAAACATGCGATCGGGATCTTGACGGTCGCCTTGGTGCCCTGTGTGGCGAGCCCGGTGAACAGGTTCGTTGCGACGACCTCGGAGAAGCACGGGTAGACGCAGTGCAGGCTGATCACGGTTCGGGCCGCCGGGGGAGCGTGGACGATGGTGTCGAAGACCAGGGCGGAGTCGGCGTTGAGGTAGGCGCGCAGGTCGGTGCCGCCGGCGGGGTTCTGGAGGTAGATCTGGCCGGGGCCGGCGCCGGTCCAGGTCGCCTTGAGTGCGTCGCCCTGGACGTTGACGTCGGAGGGGACCACGTTGATCTCGGCGTGCGCGGCGGTGCCGTCGACGCCGATCTCGGTGCCGCCCCAGTTCTCCGGTGATCCGATGAAGCTCCGGTACGGCGCGATGTCGGTCCGGTTGAAGAGCTCCAGATCCTCGGTCGCGGTGCCTCCGCCGCCGGTCTGGCCGCACGGGAATTCAGGCGAGGTCTCGTCCAGCTGTCCGACATTTCCGGATTGGCCGTTGCGCAAGCCGTACCCGAGCGGGAAGAGCGGGTCGTAGTCCTCCGTGCCCGGGTTGAGCGGGGTCTGGCAGGCGCTCTTCGGCCAGGAGTAGGAGAGTTTGCCTTGGTAGCCGGCACCATGCCGGGATTCGACGAGCAGGTCGGCGACGCCGCCGCCCTCGGTGCCGGGGAGCCAGGCGACCACGAACGCGTCGGAGCGGTTGAGTTCCTTGTTGACGTACAGGGGACGGCCCGTGACGTACACGGTGACCACCGGAGCGCCCTTGCCGGTGACCTTGTCCAGGACGGCGAGGTCGGCGGGGTAGAGCTTGGCCGCCTCCAGGGTGCGCCGCGACAGGTCGCCGACGCCTTCGGCGTAGGGGGTCTCGCCGATCACCGCGATGACCGCGTCGTACGCCGCCGGATCGACCCCGTCACCGGTCTCGCTGAAAGTGACGTCGTTGGTGCCGAGCACCTCGCGCAGACCGCCCAGAATGGTCGTGCCGTTGGGGAAGTCGGCGTTCGTGTTCCCCGTGCCCTGCCAGGTCAGCGACCAGCCGCCGGTCTGGTTCTGCAGGCTGTCGGCGCTCTTGCCGACGACCAGGACCTTGGCGCGCGAGTCGAGCGGCAGCACCTTGCCCTTGTTCTTGAGCAGGACCTGCGACTCGCGTACGGCTTCGCGGGCCAGGCGCTTTGCGTCGAGGGCGTCCGCGGAACCGGCCAGCGGACGGGCGGAGGGCTTGGGCGCGCTGAACAGGCCGGCGCGCAGCTTGACGCGCAGAATACGGGTGACCGCGTCGTCGATGCGCGCCATCGGGATCTCGCCGGACTCCACCTGGGCGATGGTGTTGGCGATGAACGCCTTCCACTCGTTGGGCACCATGAACACGTCGATGCCGGCGTTGACGGCCCGCGCGCAGCTCGCGTTGGTGCATCCGGCGACCTGGCCGATGCCGTTCCAGTCGGAGACGACGACGCCGTCGAAGCCCATCTTCTTCTTGAGGATCTGGTTCAGGGCGAGGTCGCTGCCGTGGAGTTTGCCCTCGTTGATGCCGAGGTCGGCGTTGGTCCAGCTGTTGAAGGAGACCATCACGGTCTGGGCGCCGGCGGCGAGCGCGCCGTAGTAGCCCTGGCCGTGGATGTTGATCATCTCGGCTTCGGAGGAGGGGTTAACGCCCTGGTCGGCGCCCTTGAGCGTGCCGCCGTCGCCGATGAAGTGCTTGGCGGTGGCGAGGACGCCCTTGCTGCCGAGCCGGTGGGAGTTGCCGCCCTGGAGTCCCCGGACGGCCTCGTAACCGTACGCGCGGGTGATCCGGGGGTCCTCGGAGAAGCCTTCGTAGGTACGGCCCCAGCGGTCGTCCCGTACCACGGCGAGGGTTGGCGAGAACGCCCAGTCCTGGCCGGTGGCGCGGATCTGCTCGGCGGTGGCCTCGCCGATGTCGCGGATCAGGCAGGGGTCCTGGGCGGCGCCGAGGCCGATGTTGTGGGGGAAGATCGTCGCGCCGTAGACGTTGTTGTTGCCATGTACGGCGTCGATGCCCCAGATGACGGGAATCTTCGTCCGGGTGCCGACCGACGCCTCCCAGTACGCGTCGGCGAGGCTGAGCCACGCCTGCGGGGTGGCGTGTTTGTCCCGGCCTGGCCAGGAGCCGCCGCCGTTGAGCACCGAGCCGATGCTGTACTGCCGGACCTCATCGGGGGTGATGGCGCCGATCTCCGGCTGGGTCATCTGGCCGACCTTCTCGGCGAGCGTCATCCCGGCGAGGATCTTCGCCACCCGCTTCTCGTCGGCGGAGTCGCGGTTGATCCGGCTCTTGACCTTCGGCCAGTCGGAGAGCGTGGGCAGGCGTTTCTCGATCCGGGCGCAGCCGTGGTCCATGGCGGGCTGCCCGATCTCCGGTTGCCTGCCGGGTTTGCCGCTGTCGGCGTTCGCGCTTGGGACGATCCCTCCGGTCAGGAGGGCAAGCCCGGCCAGGATCGCGTACACGCGTGGCCGGGTGAGGGGTCTGTTCATAAAGAGTCCGTTCTCGGTCGCAAACGGCTGCCGACACGCCGAATCCTGACCGGGTTACGGTTCTGAGTCAATAACTTCACAAGAGCGCTCTCTCACCACAGGAAACGACGTTTCCTAAACCAGATTCCCAAGGCTGTGGCTTATTTCGCGTGTTAGTGCATGTCAGAGGGCCAGTAGCCGTGGAACCGAGAGAGCGCTCTACATGAAGTCAGCCAGTCCTGGTGAAGTCCATGATCCAGTTGGTCTCCCAAGTCTGCTCGCCGTCGTAGGAGAAGGCCTGCTCCCAGCGGCAGGACGTCGGCGTGATCGCGGACCAGATGAACCGCACCCGGATCGGGCGCCCCTCCCATGTGTCGTCGGCGTAGAACCGGCCCACGCCGTCGTCGCCGAACCGCCCCACGCACGGGATGGGGTCCATGCCGACCCTGCTGTCGATCCAGTGCAACGACCACAGGTCGGTCTTGGCGTCGTAGAGCCGCACGGTCGCGCCGCTGTAACCGTCGAAGGTGATCTCGTCGAAGTTGCCCGCGCCGCCGAAGAAGCTCCGCACGACCGTGGTGGCCTGGATGTCCTCCCAGTCCTCGCAACCGACGCCGCGCTTGAGCAGCTTGCGGTTGGCCACGTCCCACGTGCCGACCAGGAAATCGAAGTTGTTTGCCATGACCGGACCATATGGGCGCTCCACTGACACGTATTGTCAGTGGAGCACCGTCGAGTTCCTCAGACTTGGCGCGGTGATCAGATGGTGAAGCCGCCGTCGACGTTGACCGTCGCCCCGGTGATGTACCTCCCGTCGGCGCTGGCGAGGAATGCCACAGTCGCGGCCACATCGGCCGGTGCCGCGTAGTGGCCGAGTGCGGTGAACCCGTTGATCGTGTCGGCGTTGGGGCCGTCAGCCGGGTTCAGTTCGGTGTCCGTAGGACCCGGGTTCACCAGGTTCACGGTGATCGCCCTGGGGCCCAGTTCGCGACCGAGCGCCTTGGTCAGGCCGATGAGCGCGGTCTTGCTCATCGCGTACAGCGCGAAGCCAGGAAACACGGCGCGCTCGGCCACGTTGCTGCCGATGTTGATGATTCGGCCGCCAGCCGACATGTGAGGGACTGCGGCCTGTGAAGCGACGAACGGGGCCCTGATGTTGACCGCGACGGTCTGTTCGAACTCCTCCAGGCTCAGCTGCTCCAGCGGTCCGAGCAGGAACACGCCGGCGTTGTTGACCAGGATGTCCAGCCGGCCCAGCTCACCGGCGACCCGGTCAACCACGGCGGTCATCGCCGCCGGGTCGGCGCTGTCCGCCTGTACCGCGATCGCCCGACGTCCCGCCACCTTGATCTGCTCGACCACGTCATCGGCGCGCTGCTGATTCTGCTGGAACGTCAGTGCCACATCGGCGCCGTCCTGGGCCAAGCGCAGCGCCACAGCAGCGCCGATGCCGCGACCACCACCGGTGACAAGGGCCACCTTGCCGTCAAGTGCGTTGTTCATGACGAAAAGCCTGGCCAATAATGGTGCGCCCGTCTGGCGGCGATCGGACGCAGCGTTCTGACACGTATTGTCGATGGAATGCGAGCCTCTCGGCTTTTGTCCGTCCTTCTCCTGCTGCAGGCTCGGGGCCGCATGACCGCGCAGCAGCTCGCCGACGAGCTCGAGGTCAGCGTACGAACCATCTACCGCGACGTGGACTCGCTCCACACCGCCGGAATCCCCCTGTACGGCGAGGCCGGGCACCAGGGCGGCTACCAGCTGCTCGACGGTTTCCGCACCCGGCTGACCGGGCTGACCGAACAGGAGGCCCAAGCGCTGTTCCTCGCCGGGCTACCCGGCCCCGCCGCCGAACTCGGCCTCGGCGCCCTCGCCGCGACCGCAGAACTCAAGATCGAGGCCGCGCTCCCACCGGACCTGCGCGAAGGCTCCCGCCGCATTCGCGAGCACTTCCACCTTGACGCCCCCGGCTGGTACCACGACGGCGACCAGGTCCCCCACCTTCCAGCCGTCGCGGGCGCACTCTGGGACAAGCGCATCATCCACGTGCTCTACCACCGCTGGCGCGAGCCATCCGAGGTCAAGCGCACCTTGGAGCCTTATGGGCTGGTTCTCAAAGCGGGCAAGTGGTATCTCGTCGCCCGCTGCGAGGAAACGCTGCGCACCTACCGCGTCAGCCAGATCCTCGACCTCCAGGTGACAGACGAGACGTTCACCAGGCCCCCTGGCTTCGATCTCGCCACGTACTGGCGAGACCACCTGATCGACTTCCGGACCCGTCTCATCCAAGGCCATGCCGTGGTACGGCTCTCGCCCCCCGGACGCGAACGGCTCACCGAAACCATGAGCGCCCAAGTGATCAACGCGGTGAACGAGACGGCGTCACCCCCCGACGAGCTTGGCTGGATCACCGCGACCATCCCGATCGAGTCTCTCATCCACGCCCACGGCGAACTCCTCAGACTCGGCGCCGAATGCGAGGTCCTCGACCCTCCCGCCCTCCGCGAGAAGCTGGCGGCCACGGCGAAGGCACTCGCCTCGCGCTACACGTGACGAGTAGGTCCGACCACGCTGACTCTCGTGCACGTCTTCGGGTAGCACGTGGTCGCACAGGTCTTCGGCCCGCGAACCCCGTTCACTCCGGCCACGAACCCGTCCGGAAGCAGTTCCAGCCCGGCAATGTCGATCGTCATGTTCCTATGAGAACCAGAAGATCGATGGTGACCCAGTCCCACTCGTGCCCGAGATACCCGGCTGAGTGGTCCTACCGGGCCACGGCGGTCGATCCCCGGACGACCAGTGATGTGGCGAGTTCGACGTGATGGGAGTCGATTTTCTCGCCCGCCGCCAGGCGGAGGCCGGTGCGCAGGGCGACCGCGCCCATCTCCCGGAGGGGCTGGCGGATGGTGGTCAGCGGGGGTGAGGCCATCGGGGCGATCTGGGTGTCGTCGAAGCCGACGATGCTGAGGTCCTCGGGGATGCGCAGGCCCCGCGCCCTGGCGGCCTCGATGATGCCGAGGGCGGTCGCGTCGTTGCCCGCGAAGATCGCTGTTGGGGGTTCCGGCAGGTCGAGCAGCGTCGCTCCGCCCACCACACCGTCGTGATACTGAAAATGCCCTGTCTGCACGTAATGCGGAAGCACGACAGCGCCCTCGGCCTCCATGGCGGCCCGATATCCATGCATCCGCGCCTGATGGCAGGCCGCCGTCGCATGGCCGCCGATATAGGCGATCCGCCGATGCCCGAGCGAGAGCAGATGCTGCGTCGCCGCCAGCCCACCCGAGAAGTTCGTCGACCCGATGCTGGTCACCCGCGCCCGCGGCAGGTTCAACGGATCGATCATGACCAGCGGCAGGCGTGCCCGCGACAGCGCGCTCAGGTGCCCGGTGGTCAACTCGCTGGTCACCGCGATCAACGCCCGCCGCCCCGCGCCGGCCAGATCGCGAGCCCACGCGACCGGCCGCGCGGCCCGCTGCCGCACGCTGACGACGACTGCGACGCCGACATCCGCTCCCGCCTCCACCGCCCCCTGAAGGATCTCGGTGGAGTACGCGTTGAGCGCCTTGTCGAGCTGCACCTCCACCGTGTCCCGCCCCGCGCTCTCCCCCCGGCGCGGCGAGGACGCGACATAGTCGTGCTGCACCAGCAGCGACTGCACCAGCGAACGCGTCGCGGGCGCCACGTCGCTACGCCCGTTGAGCACCTTGGACACCGTCGCGACCGACACGCCCGCGGAGGCGGCGACGGTGGCCAGCGTGGCACGTCTAGGACTCGGCATCTGTTCCCCTCGGCGGGCCGACGTCTACCGGTGTCACCAGCCGCCGACCAGGCCCGACGACCCGCACCGGACCGGTCAGCCGGACCGCACCCTGGCAGGGCAGGTCGGCGGCGGAGGTGCCGACGAGCACCTCGACGTCCCCGGGTTCGACGATGCGCCGCAGGTCACGGCCAGTGAAGGAGGTCCGGTCGGCGTGCACGCGGAACCGCACCTCCCGGCTCGTGCCAGGATCGACCGCCACCCGCACGAAGCCCACCAGCTGCCTCACCGGCCGGGTGACCTGGGCGAGCACGTCGTGCAGGTACAGCTGCACGACCTCCTCCCCCACTCGCGCACCGGTGTTGCGAACCCGGACGGAGACAGTGAACTCGCCGTCGGTGGGAATCTCAGCGTCACTGATCCGAAGATCGCCGACCTCGAAGGTGGTGTACGAAGCGCCGTAGCCGAACGGGAACAGCGGCGTCGGGTCGAGGTTGCTGATGCCCTGGCTGTCGGTTCCCAGGGGCGGCTGCAGGTACGTGCCCGGCTGCCCGCCCGGCCAACGGGGGATCTGTACGGGCAGCTTGCCTCCGGGCTGGACACGACCCGAGATTATACGGGCAATCGCCCCGCCACCCTCCACCCCGGGCATGAACGCCTGCACCAGCCCGGCGGCCTTCCCGTGCACCTGTCCCAGCGCGTACGGCCGCCCGGACACGACGACCACCACGACCGGCGTCCCGGTGGCGGCGAGCTCGGCCACCAGCTCTTCCTGCACCCCGGGCAGCCGCAGATCCTCGGCGTCGCAGCCCTCCCCGGAGGTCCCCTCCCCGAACATGCCCGCCCGATCCCCCACGACGGCGACGCACAGATCCGCCGCCCGGACACGGGACACCGCCGCCGCGAAGCCCGACCTGTCGGTGCCCCGGATCTCGCAGCCCCGCTCGTGGACGATCTCGGCGTCCGGGAATTCGACCCGCAGCGCGTCAAGCACGCTGGGCGCGTCGAGGCCGAGCCCGAGGCCCGGATGGCGGGGCAGGACATGGTTGGGGAAGGCGTAACACCCCATGAAAACGCGCGGATCGTCCGCCCCTGGCCCGACCACGGCGATCCGCCGCAGGCCGCCCCCAACCAGGGGCAACGCGGTTCCGGCGTCGAGCAGGACGATCGACCGCTCGGCCATCTCGCGAGCCAGCGAGCGGTTGGCCGGAGAGTCCAGGTCGACCGGTATCTCGCGAACCAGCGTGCGGTCGGCCGGAGAGTCCAGGTCGACCGGTCCCTCGGCCATCTCGCGGGCGGGCACGCGGTTGGCGGACGAGTCCAGATCGACCGACCCCTGGGCCATCTCGCGGGCCTCGTCGAGCAGCCCGAGTTCCACCTTCTGGGTGAGCAGCCGACGCGCCGCCCGATCCACCAAGGACTCCGGCAGCTCGCCCCGCGCGATCCGCTCGGCCAGGTGCGGCCCGAAGCCCTGCGTGTCGGGGAGCTCGACATCGATGCCCGCCGTGAGCGCCAGCACCCCCGCCTCCCCGGTGTCGGCGACCACCTGATGCATCGTGGCGAGGAACGGAATGGCCCAATAGTCCGAAACCACCGTCCCGGTGAACCTCCACTCCCCGCGCAGCAAATCGGTCAGCAGCCAGGAGTCGGCCGCAGCCGGAACCCCGTCCACGTCGGAGTAGGAGTTCATCACCGAACGCGCCCCACCCAGCGTGATCGCCATCTCGAACGGCGGCAGGATCACGTCCATCATCTCGCGCCGCCCCATCGAGACGGGACCGTGATTGCGAGCCGCCCGCGACGCGGAGTACCCGGCGAAGTGCTTGAGCGTGGCGATGACCCCGGCACCCTCCAGCCCGCGCACGTACGCGCTACCCAGCATCGCGACCAGATACGGATCCTCCCCGATCGTCTCCTCGACCCTCCCCCATCGATAGTCGCGAACCACATCAAGCACCGGCGACAGCCCCTGATGCACGCCCACGGCACGCATATCCCGCCCGATAGCCGCAGCCATCCGCTCCACCAGTTCGGGATCGAACGTCGCCCCCCAGGCAATGGCGGCCGGATATACGGTCGCACCATAAGTCGTAAATCCCGTAAGGCATTCTTCGTGCACGAGTGCCGGAATTCCCAGCCGGGAATGCTCAGTGACCGCACGCTGAAGCCGTACCACCTCGGCGGCCCCCTCCGCAGCCGTCACCGGTTCGCTGCCGAACACGCGCGTCAGTTGCCCGATCCCGTGCCGTACGGCCTCCTCGAACGGCACGGTCCCCGCAGCCAGCACATCCTGCAGCGGCGCGACGTTCATCGTCCCGGCGGCGTCGTGCTCCTGGGCGACGAGCTTCTCGTTGCCCACCCACTGGCTGCCGAGCTGGGCGACCTTCTCCTCGATGGTCATCTCCGCGAGGAGCGCGTCGACCCGGTCGGCCACGGGAAGCGTCGGGTCCTGCCACCGGCGGGTGACCCGGTCTGGAGCGGTCATCTGCTGCTCTCCTCACGATCAACTTGCCGAGAATTTTCGAAACATTTCGAGACAGTGGCGTGACCTGCCCGCCAGACAATATCCGCATTAAAATCCCAGTTCAATGCCTATGTCTCGACATAATCTCCACAGCCGCCCCAAGTGCCTCTTGACAGGCAAACACGTGAAACTTAGATTCCAACCCGCGCGGTCATGTCGCAAATGTTTCGGTAGACCGGCTCAAGGGCGTACGGCATGGGGGTGCTGATCCTCGACGGCAGGCCACCGCATCCGATGATCAACCAGCTCTCGAGTACGGAGATCAGCGTGGAGCCCAGGACACCATCTCGCCGCACTTTCCTCAGCCTCGCCATGGGCGTGCCCGTGGGAGCCGCGCTCGCCGCCTGCGGCAGTTCGGGCCCCACCCCCACCGGCGGCGGCGCGAGCGGGGGCGGCGCCGCCGCCGGCAAGGCCACTTACTGGTATCTGAGCACCCAGCCGCAGGAGGGCATCCGCACCGCCTCCGTGGACAGGTTCAACAAGGCCAACCCCAACACTCAGATCGCCGCGACGACCTTCCAGAACGACGCGTACAAGACGAAGATCAAGACCGCGCTCGGGGCCGGGCAGGCGCCCACCATCATCTGGGGCTGGGGCGGTGGCACGCTGCGCACCTACGTGCAGGCCGGCCAGGTCGACGACCTCACCCCGTGGTTCGACCAGAACCCCGCCATCAAGGACCGGCTGTTCCCGTCCTCGTTCGGCGCCGCGACCATCGACGGCAAGATCTACGCGATGCCCGCCGAGGCGGTCCAGCCGATCGTCCTGTTCTACAACAAGAAGGTCTTCGACCAGGTCGGCGTCCAGCCGCCGGAGTCCTGGGGCGACATCATGGAGCTGGTGCCCAAGTTCAACGCCGCGGGCATCGCGCCGTTCTCGCTCGGCGGGCAGTCCCGCTGGACGAACATGATGTGGCTGGAGTTCCTCTTCGACCGCGTCGGCGGTCCCGAGCTGTTCGGGGCCGTGTTCGACGCCCAGAAGGACGCCTGGTCCAACCCGGCCGCGCTGGACGCCCTGACCAAGGTGCAGGACCTGGTCAAGGCCGACGGGTTCATCAAGGGCTTCTCCTCGATCACCGCGGACTCCAACGCCGACCAGGCGCTGCTCTACACGGGCAAGGCCGCGATGATGCTGCACGGCGTCTGGACCTACGGGAGCATGGCTCTGGACGGTGGCGACTTCGTCTCCGGCGGCCACCTCGGCTACATGAACTTCCCACCGGTCGAGGGCGGCAAGGGCGACCCCAGCAACACCGTCGGCAACCCCGGCCAGTACCTGTCGATCTACTCCAAGGCGACTCCGGAGCAGAAGGAGATCGCCAAGAAGTTCTTCGCCACCCAGGTCCTGTCCCCCGACGAGGTCAAGCAGTGGATCGACACCGGCTCGGTGCCGATCGCCAAGGGCTCCGAGAGTGCGCTGGCCTCGACCAAGGACGCCGCATGGCTGGAGTTCGTGTACGGCGTGGCCAGCAACGCCAAGGCGTTCGGACAGTCCTGGGACCAGGCGCTCAGCCCGACCGCGGCGGAGACCCTGCTGGACAACATCTCCCAGCTGTTCCAGCTGTCGATCACACCGGAAGAGTTCGCGGCCAACATGAACGCGGTCATCGGCAAGTGAGCGTGACCCCGGCCACCACGCGAGGTCGTCATGGCTCCCTCGCGTGGCTGGCCGTGCCCGCTCTGGTGTTCTTCGTCGGCTTCGCCGTGATCCCGCTGGTCGGGGTGCTGGCGCTCAGCTTCACCTCGTGGGACGGGATCGGCGACATCAGCCTGTCGGGCTTCACCAGCTGGCACGCGGTGCTGACCGACCCGGGCCTGCCGCACGCATTGTGGGTGACGTTCCTGGTGATGGCCCTGTCCTGGGCGGTCCAGACCCCGGCCAGCCTGCTGCTCGGGGTGTTCCTGGCCGGTCGGCAGCGCTACCGGGCCGTGCTGGCCGTGCTCTACTTCGTGCCGCTGCTGCTCAGCTCGGCGGCCATCGCCATCACGTACAAGGCGCTGCTCGACCCGAACTTCGGGCTCGGCGCCGGGCTGGGCATCGAGCTGCTGGCCCAGGACTGGCTCGGCGAGGCCCACCTCGCCTTCGGCATCGTGATCTTCGTCGTGTCCTGGCAGTTCATCCCGTTCCACTCACTGATCTACCAGGCCGGGGTACGGCAGATCCCTCGTTCGATGTACGAGGCCGCGGAGCTGGACGGCGCGGGACGGGTCCGCCGGTTCTTCAGCATCACCCTGCCGCAGCTCAAATACACGATCATCACCTCCTCGACCCTCATGGTCGTCGGGTCGCTGACCTTCTTCGACCTCATCTTCGTGCTGACCGAGGGCGGCCCAGGCGACGCCACCCGGGTGCTCGCCCTGGACATGTACAAGCGCGGCTGGCAGGCCAACCTGATGGGGCCGGCCAGCGCGATCGCCGCCATCCTCGTGCTCGTGGGCCTGGCGCTGGCGCTGCTGCTGCGCAGGCTCGGCGGGCGGGATCCCGCCGCCAGCCAGATGGAAGGGGCCTGACATCAAGGAAAAGACATGGCGACGACCCTGACCAAAGAACCCGAGCGGACCGCCGCGGCACGGCCCCGGTCCAGCCCCCACCAGGGCGCGGTCGGCGGCCACCGGAACTGGCTGGCCGGTGTGGCCGGCTGGCTCTGGCTGGCGGTGGTGGTGATCCCCATCTACTGGATCGTCATCACCAGCTTCAAGCTGCAGAGCAGCTACTACGTGACCAACCCGCTGGCGCCGCCGACCGAACCGACGCTGCGGAACTACCAGATGGTCATCGAGGCCGACTTCGCGCAATATTTCATCAACAGCCTCATCGTCACCCTCGGCGCGGTGATCCCCGCGGTCCTCATGTCCTTCATGGCGTCCTACGCGATCGTGCGGAGCGCTTCCAGCCGGGTCCTGCGCGTCGTGAACTCGCTGTTCCTCATGGGCCTGGCCATCCCGCTGCAAGCCACCATCATCCCGATTTACCTGATCATCATCAGGTTGCACCTGTACGACAGCCTCCTGGGGATGATCCTGCCGTCGATCGCCTTCGCGATCCCGTTGTCCGTGCTCGTCCTGTCCAACTTCATCCGCGACGTGCCCAGGGAACTGTTCGAGTCGATGCGGATCGACGGCGCCACCGAGTGGGCGACGCTCTGGCGCCTGGCGTTCCCGCTCACCCGGCCCGCCGTGGTGACGGTGGCGATCTACAACGCGCTGACGATCTGGAACGGCTTCCTGCTGCCGCTGATCCTCACCCAGAGCCCCGACAAGCGCACCCTGCCGCTCGCACTCTGGGCCTTCCAGGGCCAGTACAGCGTGAACGTCCCCGCCATCCTCGCCTCCGTCGTCCTCACCACCCTCCCGATCCTCATCCTGTACGTCGTCGGCCGCCGCCAGCTCCTCAGCGGCCTGACCGCAGGCTTCAGCAGATAATTCCCCTACTGACATCAAAGAGTGCTTGACCTGGGCATATCGGTTTCTGATCACGGTGTTGTCACTAGCATGTGCGGAATCACCGGGTGGGTGGACTATGAGCGGGACCTGACCAGGTCCGGGGAAATCGCTCAGGCGATGGTGGACACGATGGCCTGCCGAGGGCCGGACGACGAAGGGCTCTGGACGGCGGCGCACGCGGCGATCGGGCATCGCCGGCTGGCCATCATCGACCTCGCGGGCGGGCGGCAGCCGATGGTCGCCGAGGAGGACGGGCGGGAACTGGCCGTGCTCACCTACAGCGGGGAGGTCTACAACTTCCTGGAGCTACGGCGGGAACTGGAGGCACGCGGGCACCGGTTCAGGACGCGCAGCGACACCGAGGTCGTGCTGCGCGCCTACCTCGAATGGGGTCAGGAACTCGCCGAGCATCTCAACGGCATGTTCGCCTTCGCCGTCTGGGATGTCAGGCGGGAGGAACTGCTGCTGGTGCGGGACCGGATGGGCATCAAGCCGCTCTACTACTACCCGACCGCGCAGGGAGTGCTGTTCGGCTCGGAGCCCAAGGCGATCCTGGCCAACCCGCTCGCCGAGCGGGTGGTCGACGCGGACGGGCTGCGCGAGATGCTGGCGTTCGTCAAGACACCGGAACACGCGATCTTCCGAGGCATGTACGAAGTGCGCCCCGGCCAAACCGTCACAGTGCGCCGTTCCGGTATCACCAAGCGCCGCTACTGGCAGTTGGAGTCCTACGAGCACCCCGACGACGTCGAGACCACCGTGGCCACGGTGCGCGGACTGCTGGACGACATCATCACCCGCCAGCTGATCAGCGACGTTCCCCTGTGCACGCTGCTGTCCGGCGGCCTGGACTCCAGCGCGGTCACCGCGCTCGCCGCCATGGACCTGCGCGCCCAGGGCATGGGCACGGTCCGCTCGTTCTCCGTCGACTTCGTCGGCTACACCGAGAACTTCAAGCCCGACGCCGCGCGCGCGACCCCTGACACGCCGTACGTGCACGATCTGGTGCGCCACGTCGGCTCCGAGCATGCCGACATCGTGCTCGACTCCGGTGAGCTGATGGACCCGGCGGTCCGAGCGCGAGTGCTGCACGCGCGCGACCTGCCCGTCGGCATGGGCGACATGGACACCTCGCTCTACCTGCTGTTCAAGGCCATCCGCGGGCACTCCACGGTCGCCCTGTCCGGCGAATCGGCCGACGAGGTGTTCGGCGGCTACCAGTGGTTCCACGACCCGGTGGCGGTCAACGCCGACATGTTCCCGTGGCTGGCGCTGGGCGACATCAGCGGCGGCGCCAACCTGGACATGCTGGACGAGGATCTGCGGGAGGCGCTGGACGTTCCCGCCTACCGGGCCGACAGCTACCACCAAGCGCTCACCGAGGTGCCCCGGCTGCCCGGGGAGACCGGCCACGAACGGCGCATGCGCGAGATCAGCTACCTGAACCTGACCAGGTTCGTCCTGATGCTCCTGGATCGCAAGGATCGCATGAGCATGGCGGTCGGCCTGGAGGTCCGCGTCCCCTTCTGCGACCACCGGCTGGTGCAGTACGTCTTCAACGCCCCCTGGGCCATGAAGACCTTCGACGGCCGCGAGAAGAGCCTGCTACGCGCGGCCTGCGCGGATGTCCTCCCCGAGTCGGTCCTGCAACGAGTCAAGAGCCCGTACCCGTCCACCCAGGACCCCGGCTACGAGCAGGCCCTGCGCCAGGCCGTCCGCGACCTGATGCGGACCTACGACCTGCCCAGCCGCCGGATCATGGACCTGGCCGCCATGCGCGCCAGGCTCCGGCAGCCCTTGGACGAGACGAGCTCGCTGGGCCACCGGGCCCCGCTGGAGCGCATGCTCCAGCTCGACGCCTGGCTCAGGGATTACCAGGTCAAACTGGACGTCTAGCTAGTCGTGGCGTTCCGGCTGGGGGATCGGGCCATTGGTGTCGTCGAAGACGTTGCCGGTGAGTTCCGACAGCGTGGTGCGCGTGCTGAGCAGGATCGGGCACTTGAAGAAGGAGTTGCGGCCGAACCTGTTGCCATTGACCTTGATGCCGGTCAGGGCGCCGTTCAGGCCGTTGTGGCTGAAGTTGAGGGTGCAGCCGCCGCCGTCCAGGAAGTTGTCCACCACGAGGCTGTTGGGCGCGGACGACTGCAGGGCCGCGTTGGCGTCCTTCGTGGTCGACATGTCGATCGTGTTGTGGCGCAGGGTCACGCCGGTTTCGCCCGCCATCGACTGCACGCCGTCGTTGTGCGTGGGGCCGCCGCCCTGGTCGGGGTCGGAGGCGAACCAGGTCATGTCGTGGATGAACGAGTCCTGGATGAGGGTGCCGCTGCCCGCCTTGATGCCGTCGGTGCTGCCGCGGAACTCGCTGCGCAGGATCTGGGTGTTGCGGGTCCACGCGCCGTCGACGCCCGCGCTGGGGTTGGCGGGGACGAACTCGGAGTCGGTGACCACGGTGTTGCTGCCGCGGGTGCTGTCGAACAGCGGGATGGTGCGGTTGGTGGAGCCGCCGCGGAACACGCAGTCCTTGAAGGTGATGTTGGAGCCGGTGACCTTGACGAAGCCACGGAACTCCCGGCCGGTGATGACCTGGCCGTTGGTGGAGAAGGTCTGGTCACCGTTGACGACCGTGAGCTGGGTCCCGGGGGTCACGCCGGTGTTTGCCGCGTTGGGGAACTTTCCGGCTGGGATGGGGTCCGGGTCCTTGCTGGGAGTCGGCGTCGGGGTGGGCGAAGGTGACGGCGAGGGCGAAGGTGAGGGTGACGGCGAAGGCGTTGGGGTGGCCGACGGCACTGGGGTGAGGGTCGGCGTCGGGCTAGGCGACGGGATGGGCACGGGCGTGAGGGTCACGCTCGGGGTCGTCGCCGTCGGGGTCACGGTGACCGTCGGAGTCACGGTGATCGTCGGCGTGGCCGAGGGGGTGGTCGGCGGGGCCGGGTTCGGCTTTGGTGTGGTTTCCCACCACTGGAAGATCGGGTCTACGTAGTACGTGTAGTTCTTGGGGTTCCACTTTTCGGGGAAGCGGCTCTTGCCGTACCGGAAGACGCCGGTGCGCCTTTGGGCGGCGGCGAGCGGTTCCGCGGTGGCGAGGCTGCCGCGGGTGGCCGCGTAGGTGCCGTTGTCGCTGTGGTAGGAGATCGTGTACGTCTGTCCTGGCCGTACCACGACGGACTGCGCGAAGCGCGCCTCCTGCCAGCCCGATCGGGTCTCGGCGGTGAAGGTGACCCGCGCCAGCCGTACGCCCCGGGAGCTCCACAGGCTGCCCGTGTGCTTGCCGCGCTCGCCCGCCGCCTTGAAGAAGCGCACTCCGGCGACGCGGCCCTCCTTGGTCACCGTGAACCGGGTGCCGAGTTCGAGGGAGGCCCGGTCCGAGTAGCGGGTCGGGGTGATCTGCGCCGCCGGATTCCAGAGGCTGGTCTCCTTGAGCTCCCGCGTGGTGGCGGGCTGCTCGGCCGCGATGGGAACCACCGAGGACTCGCTCCGGGTGGCCAGGATGACGACCGGCACCGCTATGGCGAGCACGACCCCCGGCACGATGAAGCGCCAGGGGCGGCGTGGTTCGGACTCCAGGTCACGAGGAGAGTGCGTGCTGGCCATGCGTCTGACCTCCGGGCGAGTCGCCGGTTATGTCGTGCTCGTATGGACCGATCCTTGGGTTCCGGTGGCTATTGTGGCGCGTGAGGTAACAGACGCGCATCATTTTCGCCAAATATGCCGACTCATTCCCGGGTAGGAGCAGGTTATGCGAGCCCCGCCGTCCCCTACCGTGTCCAGACCGGTCATGCACCAGCGCTGGTCGGAGCTGACCTTTGTGCACTGGCGCTATCCTGCCGGCGTCGTCGCCCCGCTTCTGCCGCCCGGCCTCACGGTGGAAACCTTCGACGGCAGTGCCTGGGTGGGCTTGGTCCCGTTTCTCATGAAAGGGGTACGGCTGTCCGGCACGCCTCCCCTGCCCTGGTTGTCCCGTTTCCCCGAAACGAACGTCCGCACCTACGTCCACGACGAGTCCGGCCGTTCCGGCGTCTGGTTCTTCTCGCTGGACGCCGCCCGCCTCCCCGCCGTTCTGGGCGGCCGGGCCGGTTTCCGACTTCCCTACTTCTGGTCGGACATGTCCGTCACCAGAAATGCGACCCACTGGACCTACCGCAGCCATCGCCGCCACACCGGCGTCCGGGCCAACCTGGACGTCAACGTCGGCCCCCACCTCGACAACCCCGACGAGCTGGCCCACTTCCTGACCGCCCGCTACCGCCTCTTCAACCTGGTCTCCGGCCGCCTCGCCGCCGCGACGGTCGAACATCCGCCCTGGCCTCTCAACAAAGCGACCCTCACCCACCTGGACGAAACCATCCTCCAAGCCGCCAACCTCCCCGCCCCCGACAACCCACCTTTGCTGCACGCCTCCCTCGGTGTCCCCGTACGCGTGGGAATGTGGCACTAGCGGAATCGGCGCAAGCGCAGGCTGTTGGCGACCACGAGGACGCCCGACAGGGCCATCGCGGCGGCGGCGACCACAGGGGAGATCAGGCCTGTCGCGGCCAGCGGGAGAGCCACCAGGTTGTAGGCGAATGCCCAGAAGAGGTTGCCTTTGATGGTCGTCAGGATTCGCCGTGAAAGGCGGATCGCGTCGGAAGCCACGCGTAGATCGCCACGAACCAGGGTGATGTCGGAGGCCTCGATCGTCCTGTCGGTGCTCGTCGCGATGCCGAGGTCGGCCTGAGCGAGGGCCGCCGCGTCGTTAACGCCGTCGCCGATCATCGCGACCACGCGTCCCTGCCGCTGCAACGCCCGAATCGCCTCAACTTTCCCTTCGGGCAGCAGCCCGGCCAGCACAAAATTAACGCCAACCTCAGCGGCCACCCGAGCGGCCACGGATGCCCGATCTCCGGTGAGCAACAACGGCGACAACCCAAGAGCCTTCAGATCCCGAATGGCTCGTGCCGACATGGGTTTCACCGCATCCGCGATCACCAGCACGCCGCGCGCGAGCCCATCCCACCCGACGACGATCACCGTTCCAACCGCCTCGGCCAGCGCCTTCTCCAGGGAGTCCGGCAGCTCGCCCCACCGTTCGACCAGCAGTTCCCGGCGTCCGGCCAGCACCCACTTCCCGGCCACCCAGCCCTCGACACCGCGCCCGGGCAACGCGGCGAACCCCTCGACCGGCAGGGCCGAACCGCCGGCCTCGTCGATCGCCCGGGCGATGGGATGCTCTGAGGCACGCTCCACCGCGCCCGCCAACGCGAGGATCTCCTCCCGGGACTCGCCTTCGGCGGCGATCACGGAGGTCAACCGCATCCGGCCCTCGGTCACCGTGCCGGTCTTGTTCAGCACGATCGTGTCGATCCGGCGGGCACGCTCCAACGTGTCCGGGCCTTTGACCAGGATGCCGAGCTGAGCGCCACGTCCAGTGCCGACCCGAAGCGCCGTCGGCGTGGCCAGCCCGAGCGCGGCCGGGCAGGCGATGATCAGGACGGCGATGGCCGCGCCGATCCCGTCCGGCGCGGGCGCGCCCAGGGCGAGCCAGGCCACCAGGGTGGTGGCGGCGATCGAGAGGACCAATGGGACGGCGACCGCGGACACCCGGTCGGCCAGGCGCTGGACTTCGGCCTTGCCGGACTGGGCGGCTTCGGCCAGGCGGGTGATCTGGGCCAGGCGGGTGTCATGGCCGACGCGGGTCGCGCGCACCATCAGCCGCCCGCCCGCGTTGACCGTCGCCCCGACCACCCGGTCACCTGCGCCGACCTCCATCGGGATGGATTCGCCGGTCAGCCGGCTGGCGTCGACGGCGGAGTGACCTTCGATCACGACACCGTCGGCGGCGATCTTCTCGCCGGGGTGGACCAGGAAGGCGTCTCCCACGGTGACACGGTCGGCCGGGACGTGGATCACTTCGCCGTTGCGGAGGAGGGTGGCGTCTTTGGGGCCGAGATCGAATAAGGCGCGCAGGGCCGTACCGGTGTGGCGTTTGGCTCTGGCCTCCAAGTAGGCGCCGGTGAGGGCGATGAGGGTGATTGCGGCGGTCACCCCGAAGTAGACGTTCGCCGCGGACGCGAGGGTCCACAGCGACCAGCCGAACGAGGCCAGGATGCCCAGTGACACGAGAGTGCGCGCCCGATGGAAGGGCCACGCGCCGTACGTGACGATGGGGAGGGTGAGCGCCAGCGAGACCCACTGCCAGCCGGGCACTCCCAGCGCCGGGATCACCGCCGGGGCGAACACGCCGGCCGCGCAGGACGCGGAAATGATCAGGCGTTCCTCCAGCCCCCTGAGCGGCTCCTCCTCGCAGCGCGTCGCGTGGCGCAGTTCGGCCGTGTAGCCCGCGCGCTCGACCTCCGCCACCAGGGTCGCCGGGTCCAGATGGGCCGGATGGGTGACGGTCGCCTGCTCGGTCGCATAGTTGACCGTCACCGTCACCCCGTCGAAACTTCGCAGCGAGCGCTCGATCTGGGCCGCGCAGGCGGCGCAGGTCATTCCCCCGATGACGAGCTCTGTGGTGAGCACTTCCAACGACTTGTTCATCACCACTCCGTTGACCGAGCATCAAACAACCCCATCTCCACCAGCTACGGCGGGCAGGCTGGCACGGTTCACTCCCTCGAAAGGAACGCGGTCAACCGGCGAAACATGGAGTGGGGAGCCCGCGGGCGTCCGGGTCCAGGAGGAGCACGCGGCCGGAGAGCGGCCGCCCCATTTGCCGTCCGGCCAGTCCCTGGCGTATACGCGTGGCCTGGTGATGTCGACCCAGTAGAAGCGGCTGCCGTCCCAGAGGACGCTCTCGCAGGTGACGTCACCGAAGACGTCGATCTCAGTCATTGAGCCGTCTTGAGCCCCTCGCTCCCGCAACGCGCGCACCACGCGGGCACGGTTGGCCGCGCGCTGGGACGACGAAGAATCCCGGGGCGACATAGCACTCGTCCACTTGTGAGAACGCTCTCTTACAGTGAAGCGAGTATCAATGTCGCTGCAATACCAGTCAATACTCAGGCCGGAACGGCCCGTATCACGACTCAATTAAGACTAGTTCATTCAAAACGCGGGAAATCTGGGTAGGTCCCAGAAGGAACGTCGTCGGGGCGATCTGCCATCTGTTCGGACCGAGCCGTCGGGGAAATCGCGATCTGCCGTCTATTGAGTCGTCGAGGGGAATCAGGATGTGCCGTCTGTTCGGACTGAGTGGGGCGCCGCGGCGGACCAGCGCCACCTTCTGGCTGCTGTGCGCGCCGGACAGCCTGTCGGCGCAGAGCCATCGTGACCCCGACGGGGCGGGTCTCGGGTATTTCGCCGCGGATGGCACTCCGCGGGTCTACAAGGCGCCCATCGCCGCATACGAGGATCGGTGTTTCGCCGAGGAGGCGATGGACGCGGAATCGACCACGTTCATCGCGCACGTGCGTTTCGCCTCCGTCGGCGGCCTGGAGGACCGCAACACCCACCCGTTCGAACAGGACGGCCGACTGTTCGCGCACAACGGCGTGGTCGAGGGAATGGACCTGCTCGACGATCACCTAGGCCCGGATCTCGACCTGGTGAAAGGCGACACCGACTCCGAACGCGTCTTCGCCCTGATCACCCGGGAGACCCGCGCCCACGGCGGCGACGTCGGAGCGGGCATCACCAGCGCAGTCCGCTGGATCGCCGCCAATCTTCCCCTCTACGCCCTCAACCTCATCCTGGTCACCCCCGACGACCTGTGGGCCCTCCGCTACCCCGACACCCACGAGCTCTACTTCCTCAAACGCCACCCCACCAGCCACGACCTCCAACACTGCGGCACCCACGGCCGAATCCGCGTCCACTCCACCGACCTCGCCCTGGCCCCCGCCCTCGTCATAGCCAGCGAACCCATGGACGCGGACCCGAACTGGCGCCTGATGAAGCCCGGCGAACTAATCCACGCCGCCCCCGACCTCACCATCACCCACCACCTGATCCTCCCCGACCCCCCAACGCACATGCTCACCCTCACCGACCTCCGCCCCGAAGCCGCCGCCTCCCAGAAAGCAGGAGTCCGCTAGAACTACATCCGCCACGCTCCGGACCACGCGGACCCGCACCTGGTCGGGGCCGCCCCGGTCGACGAGCACGCCGACCCCTTCGGGTAGGTGACTCTCGCAGTCGTCGTCAGTGTGGGCGGCCACGTCGGCCGGATGCGGCCCGGCGACATCGTGTGCACCACGTCGCCGAGCAGGGTCACGCCCGGGACCTGCCACACCGGATGCCCTCGCCGCGGCCCGGCGACATCGTGTGCGCCGCGCCGCCGAGCAGGGTCACGCCCGAGGCCTGCCACGGCGGGAAGGGCAGCACTGATCGCATGTGATGAACGGAGAAACCGCGAGCACGGGAGCCCGCCGGTGCCGCGTCCACCGAGTTCCCGCTTGGCGCCGGTGCGGCGAGGAGTGGGGCGGGTGGTGAACGGCGCCGGATAGCGGCCGAGCAACCCGGTGGATTGCTTTTTACCAGCCGTCGTGGAGGGTGCGAGTCAAGGTGTCGATGAAGAAGTTGGCGCTTTCTGGGGTGAGGCACATGGGGGGTTTGATTTTTAGGACGTTGAGGTGGTCGCCGGTGGGTTGGACTATTACGCCGAGGTCCAGGAGGCGGTCGCAGATGGCGGCGGTTTCGTCGGGGGCGGGTTCTAGGGTGGATTGGTCTCGGACTAGTTCTACGCCCATGTAGAGGCCCATTCCGTGGACTGCGCCGATGATGGGGTGGTCATGGGCGAGGGTTTCGAGGCGGGTGCGGAGGAGGGTGCCGATTGTGGCGGCGTTCTGTTGGAGGGCTTCGTCGGCGATGATGTCGAGGACGGTCATTCCTACGGCGCAGCTGACGGGGCTTCCGCCGGCGGAGGAGAAGAAATAGCCGTTTCGGGAGAACGCTTCCGCGATATCGCGGCGGGTAATTACCGCGCCCAGGGGATGGCCGTTGCCCATGGCTTTGGCGACGGTGACGATGTCGGGGGTTACGCGCTGCTGTTCGAAGCCCCAGAAGTGATGGCCGAGCCGGCCGTATCCGACTTGCACCTCGTCGGCGATACACAGGCCGCCCGCCGCACGGACAGCCGCGTAGACGTCCTGCAGGTATCCGTCGGGGAGGGGCACACCACCGGCGTTTCCATAGAAGGCTTCGCAGATGAACGCGGCGGGAGGCTGCCCGGAGGCCGCGGCTGTCTCGATGACCTGGAGGGCGTTCTCGACGTATCGGGCACCGGCGTCCGGCCCGCGGAATTGTCCCCGGAACATGTTCGGCGCGAATACCGGATGCACCCATGAGGGCCGCGTGGTGAGCGCGTTGGGATTGTCGGCGATCGAGGTGGAGACCGCGTCTGAGCCTATCGTCCACCCGTGATACGCCTCTGCCACACAGACGATGTCCTGCCGCTGGGTGAACGTCTGAGCCAGCCGAAGTGCCAGGTCCACCGCTTCGGAGCCGCTGTTCACCAGAAAGACGGTGTCGAGCGGGTCGGGCAGCAGATCGGCCAGGCGCTTCGAAAAGTCGGCGACGGCCCGGTAATTGAAGCGGGAGTTCGTGTTGAGCAGGTTCCATTGACGGCTGACCGCCGCGTTCAACCGAGGATGCGCATGGCCGACGGCGGCGACGTTGTTCACCATGTCCAGATAAGTCCGGCCATCGAGGTCGCTCAAGTGCTGCCGCCAACCACGTTCGATCCTGGGCGGATCCTCGTAGTAGTTCTCCTGCACCTCGGCGAAAGCCTTCCGCCGCAGCTCAAGCACATCCCCACTGGTCGGCTCAGCGGGCACCGCACAATCCAGACCGATCAGCGGCGAAGGATCGGGACAGACGCTCCCCCACGCAGCTGCCATCTCAGCCGTGACAAACGCGGGAGGCGTCAAATCACGAAGCGTGCACAGCTGAACGAAAAGCCTCCCCATGCTGTCACCGGCCAATGCACCCCTTCGTAGCTCTCGCGTCTGAGCTTCCCGGTGAGGGGCGAGCTCCCCGAGCAGGTCACCAGGCCTTTGTGGCCCTCGCGTCTGAGCTTCCGAGTGCGAGGCCACCTCCCCCAGCAGGTCACCTGCCTTTACGCGTTCGCCGGGATCTCTGGACGACGAGATTCCCTGGAGATGCAGGTCGGCGTCGTCGCCTGCGAGAACTACGGAACCGGCTGCTGCCGAGCGCAGAACCCCGTCGAAGGGAGCCGCCACTGGAGTTCCGGGAGGGCAGAAGATTTCCACGCCCAGGGAGACGCTTGCGGGGGCGTGGTCGCTGTGTATTGATGTGCGGGTCAGGCGTGCCTCGCCGTACCGGAAAATGGTGGTGGTCGATCGGCGCGCGAGCTGAATTTCGGCGTCGGGGTTCAGCCAGGTTCCATCCCGGAGTGTCTCGCTCTGTGCTGTCAGGTCAACGATGGCCGCATCGGATTCGGGGATTCCGGGGAGGAGGAGCGAGCCGCGTGATGCCGTTCGTTTCGGGGATTTCTTGGTCAATGCGGCGCGGAATGCGGTGTGTGCGACCTCGGCCGGGAGGCTCATCGCGGCCTCGAAGGACTGCCATTCGTTGTCCATGCGTTGAATGGCGTACTCATTGTCCGGGTCGATGAGCTCCTGGTGTTCGCCGCTGACCACCAGGACGCCGGTGCGGGCGACGATCGCGGGCCAGAGCGCCGCGATTTCGGCGTCGGTGAGCGGCACGATCCGGTGAAACGCCCTGACGGCGGGCAGCAGCGCGAGCGGACGCTCGGGTGAGTGAAGCAGAATGGCGGCGCAGGTCGTCGCCAGTTCACCCACGATCCAGCCGCTGCCCAGATCACCGAAATCGATGAGTCCCGTCGGGACGGGACGCCCATTCCGCTCCCGCTCGCAGACGACGTTGTCATCCGTGACGTCCCCGTGAATGGCCTGCACCCGCAACTCAGGCGAGAGCGCGTCAAGCCGATCGCACGCCGCCTCGACCGCGCCGCGCACAACCTCGGCCCGCCCCGCATCGGCCATGAACCCGGCCAGCTCCTCGCAAACCCTCCGCGCGTTCCGCAGATCCCACTGACTCACCCGCTCCAGCCCCGGATGCTGGAAATCCGCGAGCCCCGCCACCACCCGACCCGCCATCTCCCCCAACCGCCCGACGACCACCGGAGCCAGATACCGCGAATCGAACAACGAAAACCCCGGCACGAAACTCAGCAACCGCGCCCGCAGCACGGCTCCACCTTCACCGAACCGCGCGATGTACTCCCCATCCCGGCTCAACTCCGGCCGCGGCACCCGCATATCCGGTACGGCTTCCGCCAACCGCACCAACGCCTGATCCTGAGCATCAAGCTCCAGATCGGAAAACACCGGATTCGCGATCTTCAACAAGAACCGCCCCCGAGGCGAGTCGATGCGGAAGTTACGATCCTGATTGCTCCCCAGCTCCTCAACCACCCCCTCCACCCCGAAATACTTCGCGGCCACAGCCCTGGCCTGATCGACATCCACCTCAGGCCGCACCAAATTCGGCTGCGCAAAGAAATCATGTCCAGTCATCGCGGGCCTCCTGTTGTTTAGTCGAGGGCGGCCAGGATGGCGTCCCACGCGGTGTCGGATGCCAGTGTGCCGAAGCCGGCCGTGCTGATCCCGGTCAGGTCCACCTCGTCGGTGGTGAGGGTGAACAGGGTGTCGCCGTCGCTTTCGGTGTGGAACGGCTGGATGCCCCGGTGCATGGAACTGTGCACCTGAAGCCCGAGTTGGCGGAGCGAGTAGTCCGACAGTTTGACGTTGGTGACCAGCACGCTGATCGTGGTGTTGCCGTGCACGGGGGCGAGATTAGCCCCGTTGATGCCGTTCTCGTAGTCGGTCATGGGATGACGCCGTTCGAGGGATTCGCTCCAGAGGTTGCCCCGCACGACCCTTCCCTCACGGTCGACGATGACACCGACGGCGTTGAGCACGGTCACGAAGAGCATCCTGATCTGGCCGTATTGCCGGAAGGCGGCACCCTGACCGGCGAATTCAGCGCGGACATAGTCGACCTTTCCGACGGTCGCGCTGGCTCCTGCCCCGGCCCGGCCGACGGCGATCCGGTCGGTGCGGGCATGGCGCAACGCGGCCCGGCCCAGCTCCTCATCGGGGGTGATGGCGTTGTCCCTGGCGGAATAGTCGTAGATGACCGCGCCCGACACGCACTGCAGCACATCCCAGCGCGTGCAGTTCTGCTGCCGTTCCAGCAACTCCGCGCCAACCCCGGCCACAGCCGACAACCCATAAACCGACCCACCGGTCAGGCAGATCGCATGGTTCCGGTCATACCCGCCGCTCATTCCGACCGCGCCGCCCCGCGCGTCCGTGAACGTACGAGCCCCGGCCGGAACATGCACCACCGTGCACCCGGTCGGCCCTTCCGCATATTCGGCCGTCCCCACCTCGACACCCGGAAAGTCGAACGCGACCGTACGCGCACCCGGACTCGCCTGCGGCACCAGACGCAGGTCCCGGTTGCCGATGACGCCCGGTGCGAACCGGGAGAAGGGCGCGAGGTGGGAGCGGGTGGTCACAATGCCTCCAGTAGCCGGCGTGAGTATTCGTGCTGGGGATGGGTGTAGAAGACTTCGGTGTCGGCGGTCTCGACGATCTCGCCGTCGCACATCACGGCGATGCGCGCGGCGACGTACCGCACGGCCGCGAGGTCGTGGGAGATGAACAGCGCGCCGAATCCGAACTGGGCCTGCAGGTCGCGGACCAGGTTGAGGATCTGTGCCTGCACCGAGACGTCGAGCGCGCTGACGGGTTCGTCGAAGACGATGAACTCCGGCCTGGTGATCAGCGCCCGCGCGATCGAGACGCGCTGCCGCTGCCCGCCGGACAGTTCGTGCGGATAGCGCCGGGCGAGCTCGGGGTCGAGGCCGACATCTGCGAGCAGGCGCGGCACCCGCTCCGCCGTTTCGGCCTTGGATGCGCCGCCGAGCACGTCCAACGGTTCGGCGACGCTCTGCCCGATCCGCATGCGAGGGTTCAGCGACCACTGCGGATGTTGCAGCACAGCTTGCAGCCGACCGGCCAGCAGACGGCGATTCTTGGGAAACGGCACGCCGCCGAACCGCACTCGTCCGGTCGTCGGGCGGCGCAGTCCGAGGGCGGTCATGCCGGTAGTGGTCTTGCCCGAGCCGGATTCGCCGACCAGGCCAAGCGTCTCGCCGGGCCGTACCAGCAGGGAGACATTCCGCATCGCGTCGTGCGTTTGGCGCCGGAATGGCGGACCGGTACGGAATCGCACGGTCACCTCGTCGAGTTCGAGCAGTGTCATGACACCCCTTCCGCCACGCGGTGGCAGAGCACCGTACGACCGTCGACCCGCGTCGGGACTGGGCGTTCGTTGCGGCAGCGGTCCTCGGCGAAGGCGCAGCGTGCCGCGAACGCGCACCCGGCCGACTCGGCGGTCAGCACCGGTGGACGCCCGGGGATCGATTCCAGCCGCTCGCCGCGCGCGGTGTTGCCGGGCACGGAACGGGCGAGCGCCGCCGTGTACGGATGCAGCGGAGAACTCAGCACCTCCGCGGTCGGACCGTCCTCGACTACGCGACCGCCGTACATGACGGCCATGCGCGAGCAGCGGCGGGAGACGGCCGACAGGTCGTGGGTGAGCAGCAGGATGCCGGTTCCAGCCTCGGCTGCCAGCGCGAACACGGTGTCGAGCACGTCTTGGCGGACCTGGCTGTCCAGCGCCGCCGTGGGTTCGTCGGCGATCAGCAGGCGGGGGCGGGCCGACAGCGCCATGGCGATGCCGACGCGCTGCGCCATGCCGCCGGAGAGCTGGTGCGGGAACGCCCGCATGACACGTTCCGGGTCGTTGAGGCGTACCCGTTCGAGCTGGTCGCGGATGCTCCCGCGATCGCCTTGCGCCAGCCGCATCTGACGGCCGATCCGCATGGTCGGGTCGAGGGCGCCGATCGGGTCCTGGAAGACGAAGCCGAGCCGCTCGCGCCGTACCTGCCTGATCCGGGCGTTGGACAGGCCGGCCAGCGACTCGCCCAGCACGGCGATGTCGCCGGACCGCAGGTCGGCGGAGGGCGGCAGCAGCCGGCCGGCGGCCGAGCCGAGCGTGGACTTGCCGGAGCCGCTCTCGCCGACCAGCGCCACGCTCTCCCCCGCTGCCATGGTGAGGCTGGCCCCGTCGAGGGCGCGCACCCGGCGATCGGCCAGCACGTAGTCGACGACCAGGTCCCGCACGTCGAGCAGATGTGTCATGTCAGCGACCTCGAAGTTCGCGGGTCGAGCTGGTCGCGCAGGCCGTCGCCGAGCACGTTGATGGACAGGATCGCCAGCACGAGGACCACACCAGGGCCGAGCAGCAGCCACGGCGCGTAGGTCAGGTAGACGGTTCCTTCCGAGATCAGCACGCCGAGGGAGGCCTGCGGCGGTTGCACGCCCAGCCCCAGGAAGCTGAGGCCGCCTTCGACGAGGATGCCGATGGACAGCGCGTACGTGCCCTGGACGGCGACCGTTCCGGCGACGTTCGGGAGGATGTGCCGCCCGAGCACGCGGGGCAGGCGCGCGCCGCTGATGATCGCGGAGGTGACGTAGTCGCGGTGCGAGACGGTGAGCGCCGCCGCCCGCACCACGCGTGTCATGAGCGGGATCGTCACCAGTACGATGCTGGCCACGGCCGCGTCCAGACCCGGGTTGACCAGCGCGGCGACCAGAATCGCCAGGATGATGGCCGGAAACGAGTACAGGACGTCGACGACGCGCATCACGATCTCGTTCAGCGCGCCACCCCGGTATCCGGCCAGCACGCCGAGCGCGGTCGCCACCACCGCCGTCGCGAGCACGGCGACCGCCGACAGCAGCAGCGACGTCCCGGTGCCCTGCAGCACGCGGGGCAGGGTAGAACGCCCCAGACTGTCGGTGCCGAGCCACCATTCCGGCCCGGGCGGCGCCAGCCGAGGCCCGACGATCTTCTCGGGGTCGCCGCCGAGCCCGGTCAACTGCGCGACCACGACGAGCACCACGAGCGCCAGCAGGAATATGAGCCCGCTCCGTGCGATCCCGTCGAGTCGCTTCATTTCGAAACTCCGAGCCGCGGATCGATCACGCCCACGAGCAGGTCGACGACCATGTTCGTGAAAATGAACAGCGCGGCGGCCAACAGCACCCCGGCCTGCACGACGGCGTAGTCGCGGCGGGTGATGGCCTGCACCACGTAGGACCCCACTCCGGGCAGATTGAACAGATACTCGACGATCACGGCCCCGCCCAGCAGGTACGCGGTGACGGTCGACGCCACGACCAGCACCGGAATCGCGGCATTCCGCAGCACGTGATGCCGGACGATCGACCACGGCGACTGGCCACGTGACACTGCCGTCGTGATGTACGGCTCGTGCAGCACGTTCAACACCGCGTCCCTCGTCGTACGCGCGGTCGCCGACACGACGAACACGGCGAGCACGCTCGCGGGCAGCACCATCGCGGCCAGATTGGTGGCCGGATCCTCGCCGAACGGCACGTAACCGCCGACGGTGAGTCCCAGGGCGTACCTGGAGAAGAGGTACACGGCGATGCCGCCGACCACGTATTCCGGCAGGCTGACGCCGAGGGCGCTCGCGATCCGGCCCAGGGCGCGGCCGCGGGTGCCGCGCCGTACGGCGATGAGGATGCCGAGGGCCGCGCCGATGAGCACACCCGGAATGGCGGACATGAGCGTGAGCTGCAGCGTCACCGGCAGCCGGGAGCCGAGCTCGGCGGCCACCGGATCGTTGCTGACCAGGGATCGGCCGAAATCGCCGCCGAAGGCCGTCTGGATCCAGTGGGCGTACTGCACCAGAACCGGGTCGTTCAGCCCGAATCTGGCGGTGAGTTCGGCGCGTTGCTCGGGCGAGGCGAGCGGTCCGAGCACGATGGTGGCGTAACCGCCGGGCATCAGCCGCATCGCGCCGAAAATGAGGATCGACACCCCGAGCAGCGTCAGCGCGGCGCTGAACAGCCGGGTGGCCGACCACACGAACAATCTCATCGGCTCAGCTCACGGAAGGTGGAAATCATCCGATACGGATTGCCGTAGCCCTCGCTCGCCATGATGTTCGGGCTCAACGTGTCCGACCGATAGGCCAGGTACTGCGGGCGGGTCGCCAGCGGGATCATCTCCGCGTTCGCGTCGGCGCGATCGCAGAGCTGCTGGAACGTCGTAGCCCGGGCCGGACCCGGCAGATCGGCGGCGGCCTTGTCGATGAGGGCGTTCAGCTCGGGGTCGGTCTTCATGAACGCCTTGTTGAAGAGCGAGGTGTCCGGGTTCCACCAGCGGGAGACCATCGCGCCATCCACATACCCGGCGAACCAGGTCATCGAGGCTTCGAAATTGGGAGGGCTCTCCACATACACCCGGTTGGCCCAGGTGCCCTCGTCGAGCAGCTCGATCTTCATGGTGACGCCGATCCGCTGCAGGTTCTGCTGCATGATCTGCGCGATCTGCCCCAGCACCGGATCCGTCGTGTACGTGGCCAGGGTGAACGTGAGGTTCTCCGCGCCCGCCTCCTTGAGCAGCGCCTTCGCCTTCTCCAGCCCGGCCGTCGCCGACGGCACCTTCGCGGGGTCGCAGGCGTCCGGCAAGCCTTCGGGGGTGACGCCGGTCGGCTTGCTCTGCCCGCCGGTGGCAACCTCCGCGATCTGCTTGCGGTCGAGGGCGATGTTGACCGCCTGCCGTACGCGCTGGTCGGCGAAGGTCTTCCCGAGCGAGTTCAGGTTCAGGTAGTGGTAGTCAGTGGTGGCCTGACCGGCGACCCGCACGTTCGGCACGCCCTCCAGCAGCTTCGCCGTATCGGCGTTCACGAACGCGGACATCTGCGCGCTACCATCCCGAAGCGCCGCCAGCCGGGTCGCCTCCTGCGGCACGATCTCCACGGTCAGCGTGTCCACCACCGGCTGCTCTTTGTTCCAGTACGCCGGGTTCTTCTTGAACGTCCACGCCACGTCCTGCCGGTGCTCACCCACCACGAAAGGCCCGGTGCCCAGTGTCTCCTTGGTGACGTCGATCGACTTCTCGTCGATCTCCTTCATCGGCAGGATCGACGCGTTGATGTTGGCGAGCGCCCCGAGCAGCGGCGTGTACGGCGACTTCAGTTTGAACGTCACCTCGTTGTCGCCCGTCTTCTCCACCGACTCGACAGGACCGAGCTGACCGGCCCAGACGGACTGGCTGGCCAGCAGGCGTTTCATGGAGCCGACCACGTCGTCGGCGGTCAGCGCGCGGCCGTTGGAGAAGGTGACGCCCGGGCGGAGGGTGAACACGTAGGTGGTGGGATCCGGGGTCGCCCACTTCTCGGCGAGCAGCGGCTCGATCGTGTAGTCGGGTCCCACGGTGACGAGCGGCTGGTAGACGAAGCTCATCAGGTTCCACGAGGCCGCCGCCTGGGACATCTGCGGATCCAGCCCGGCCGCCGCCGCGTTGTCGATCGCCACCTGCAGGGTGACCTTGCCGCCCGGGGCCACGGAGTTGTCCGCCACCGCCAGGAAGCCCGGCGTCGACGGCGTGGAGGTGGCCGCGGCCTGGCCCGGTTGCCCGGCCCGCTCCGCGCATCCGGTGGCCAGCAAGGTCGCGGCGACAGCGCAGCACAACAGTCTGCTTCGCATGGCTGATCGACTCCCTGTTCATGGGTCTGGGTGCATGGGTCGGCGTTGGAAGGCGCGCCCCCGAGACGACGTAGCCAGCGACCTTCTTTCTTCGTACGGGCAAGTAAAGAATGATGGATTGGTGCATGTCAATACCCTGAACAAGACCGTCTGATCAGCCTGTTACGGTTCAATTAATTCTTCGCTCGTCTGTACGGTGGATTGGCAGTAGGGTGTCGGCATGTCACGGAAGAAGGATCAAGCCGCCCGGCGGAAGCACCTGCTGGAGGCCGCGCGCAAGGCCATACTCAAGCGTGGGCTGGTGACAGTCGGTGTCCGTGATATCGCCCAGGCGGCGAGCATGTCGCCGGGGTCGGTGACGTACTACTTTCCGACGATCGATGAGTTGCTGCGGCAGGTGCAGGCGGATGCGATCGCGCGGTTCGCGCAGGCGCGCTGGGAGCTCGTGCGGACGATTGATGATCCGGTGGTGCGGCTGCGGGCGCTGATCGAGCGGGGTGTCGCGACCGGTCCCGATGATGAGCTGCTGTGCCTGCTCAACGAGTTCACCGGGCTGATTCGGCGCAATCCGATCTACCAGGTCTCGTGGAAGAGCCTCAACGACAGCCAGATCTCGATCTACGAATCCGTGATCACTACGGGGGCGGCGCTCGGCGTCTTCACGCTCAGCTCGCCTGCGCTGTCCATCGCCCGAAATTTCGTAGGTCTGGAGGATATTTACGGGTTCCATGTGGTCATGGGGGCCAGCATGATCAGGGACGAAGCCTTGGAGCTCATCTACGACTTCGCCATGGGCGCGGTCGGCTGCGACCTCCGCGATCCGCAGGCTGCCGCTCCGGAAGTCCTCGCCGGACCGGGTGAATAGCGTTATGCCCCGCGCACGTTGGTCATGATCGCGTACACCGAGGTGGTCGCCGTCATGAACAGCCAGTTCCGCTTCAGGCCGCCGAAGACCAGGTTCGACGTCTTCTCGGGAAGCTTGAGCTTGCCGATCAATGTCCCATCCGGGTCGAAGCAGTGCACACCTTCGCCCGTCGCGGCCCAGATCCGCCCTTTAGTGTCGAGCCTGATCCCATCGAAGCTGCCCGCCGAACACTCCGCGAGCACCCTGCTGTTTCGCAACACCTGACCGTCCACGTCAAAGACCCGCAGATGTTTGCGGCGCGTGTCGACGACATAAAGCAGAGATTCATCCAACGAGAACGCCAGCCCATTCGGCCTGACGAAGTCATCCGCGACCACGGTGACCTGCCCTGTCACCCCATCGACCCGATAGACCTGATCGTTGCCGATCTCACTCTCAGCCTGATGTCCTTCGTAGTCGCTGTCGATCCCATACCGCGGATCGGTGAACCAGATCGAGCCATCCGACTTCACCACAACATCATTGGGACTGTTGAACCGCTTCCCCTCCCACCGATCCGCGACCACGGTGATCGACCCATCATGCTCGGTACGGGTCACCCTCCGATTCCCATGCTCACAAGAGACCAGCCGCCCCTGCCGATCAATCGTGTGCCCATTCGTATACCCCGCAGGCACCCGAAACGGCCCCACGTTCCCCGTCATCTCATCCCACCGCAACATCCGATCGTTCGGAATGTCACTCCACACCAGATACCGCCCCGCCGCCACGTACGCCGGCCCCTCAGCCCATCGGCACCCGTGATAAATCCGCTCAACCCAGTGATCCCCACCCACCCCAGCGAACCGCTCATCAAGCACCTCAAACTCCGCCGCAAAAGCTCCCATCGAGGAACCCTCCTTCTCGTTCTCGGACGCCAACCCTAGGCACACCCACGGCCTCTCACCAGGCGCAGATGGCGAATCAGCGTATCGGTTGCTTCCGATCCGGGTCAGAGCCAGAAGATCGCCAGAACAGTGCGACCCAGGCTCAGAACTACCAGGCGAAATGTTCTGGGTTGCCGGGCAGCCTCCCGCTGCGAGGAGATCACCAGTACGGCGCCCACGGCCACCGCCACCAGCAGGTGCAGGCCGTACCACCAGGGAATGGGCAGTCTTCCCAGGGCGGTCCCGCTCAGTAGGTCGTCGGCGGCCCCATAGCCGGAAAGCCCTCCGAGCACGCCTAGGCACAGCACCGCGACTGCGTACCGGAAGCGGCCGAGCAGGGCCCAGACGACGGTCCCCAGGACGAGCAGGTAAGTGGAGCTTTGGTGCAGCTGTCGCATGAGCAGGCCGCCGCGCACCTCAAAGCTGATCTCCAGGAGAGTTGTAGGCGGCGCTCATGGGAACAGCCCGCAGCTGCTCGTAGGCGCCGTCGTAGAGCACCATCTGGCTGCTAGGCGTGTAGAAGAATGCCAGGAAGCCACCCGTGAGCAGGACTACCACGAAACAGCAGACCAGCATCTCGCCCACCAACTGCCTCGTCTGCTCCATTCGGCATCTTCCACCACAAGGAGGTACGGCTGGCGGGACTCTCGACGATCTTCCATTTGAGTTGTTTGCCCTAGTATGCGCCTTATGCCCGGAGGGAGATTGGATTCAGCCTTGGCATCGATGTGCCGCTTCGAGTTCGTGATGCCTCGGCGATCTCATTCGAAATCAGAACCGCAGGATCGCGCCCACTCCCTCCGGAGAGTCGAGTTCGGGGACGAACCAGAGTTCGGCGTCGGTGGTGGCGACAGCTCGGGCCAGGGCGGCGTCCGCGCGCTCGCTGATCGGCTCCGCCACGCCCCAAGCACACATTTCCTCGCGATCAGGGGAGAACTGCGGTCCCTCGGGGCCGATCCACACCATCTCCTGGAACGACGGACTTTCCGCCACGAGTACCTTGGCGACCTGGCTCACCCGAAGCGCACGAGCCGTCTCGTGCAACCCGCTGACCGCAGGCCCATTCCGGTAGGCGTCGACCAGTTCGCTCTGGCGCTGAACGAGCCAGGACCTGAGAGCCTCGTCGACCTTGCGCAGGTAGCTTTTGGGCATCTCGCCCGGTGAACGCCCGCCATTCTCGGCCACCACCACCCGCTGAGCCACGTCCTTCCCCAGCCGATCCAGCACCATATGCCGGGATTTCGGATCTCCCCCGATAACGATGAATTCGGCATCACTCTGAGCCGCCTCCTTCGCGATGACCTCAGCGGTCGCGACGGCATTACGCCGCCAGGTCTCCTCGACATCCCGCTCATACCGGGGCTGCGACATACCCCCCTGCGCGGCCTTGTGAATCGGCCAATCCTCGGCCTGTACGACGAGCTCCCGCCGCCCCCCACCACTGAGAACGATCACATCGGCCCCGGTGTGATCCACCATGACCTGCATGTACGGCACCCGCTCCCCCCGCTGCGCCAGCAACGGCATCACATGCGGAAGCGCGGACCACCGAGCGATATCCCACTCCGGCCCAGCCGACAGCGGTTCACTGAACATCACCCCGGAAGAAGAGCAGAAAACCGCCCTCCCCGGCGCAGGATCACCGACGAACTCCCCGATCCGCGCGACGACCTCATCGGGAGCCCCCGCCTCCGCGAGCCGCTCGCTGATATGCCGCCACCGCAACCCGACCATGACGGCCACCGCCTTGGTGATCCGATTCGTCGGCATATAAACGGAAGCAACCGGCCCCCGCTCCTCGTACAGAGATCTGATGAAGTCAAGCCTCATCGAGGCCTCACCACCTCCGGCGTTCGCTCCCGGGGCCGAGCCCCTCAGCGATCCCGCCGATGTCATGGAGTTTCAGGACATCTATATGAGCTCTAGGGAAACCTTGGTCCACCCGGGCTCGCGACGATCGAAAGCCTCGTAGGCGTGGATCGCCGTAGGCAGTTCCTCCTGCTGCGTCAGAATGGTCGTCGGATCGGCGGCCCCGGTAGCGACCTTGCTGAGCAGCCCCGGAACGTAGTGCCGGTGGTGGCAGTTACCCGCCTGAATGGTGAGGTTCCGGTTCATGGCCGCACCAAGCGGGAAACTGTCGAAGTTCGATGGATACACCCCGATGATGCCGATGGTCCCCGCCTTGGCCGCCATCTCCACCGCCCAGCGCAGCGCCTGGCTAGGCGCATCCCCCGGCACCCAGTGCCCGTCCTCGACGTTGGTCCGCGGCGCCACCTGCCGCCGCTCCCGCTCGAAGGCCGCCCGATCGGCGCCCCCCGCCGCAGGCCCCGCCTTCGGACTCTCGGCGTCGACCCCCACCGCTTCGATCACCCGATCGGCGCCGATCCCGCCGGTCAGCTCGCGTACGACTTCGACGGGATCCTCCGCGTTGAAGTCGATCGTCTCCGCGTTCTGCAGCCGAGCCGTCTCCAGCCGATCGGCGTTGCCGTCCACGATCAGGACCCGCCCCGCCCCCTGCATCCGGGCCGACAGCGCCGCCAACTGCCCGACCGGCCCCGCGCCGAGCACCACGACGACATCCCCGTTGCGCACCTGCGCCAGCCGGGCCCCGAACCACCCGGTAGGGAAGATGTCGCTGATCAGGATCGCCTGCTCGTCCGTGACGCCAGGCGGAATCGCCACCATTGTCGTGTGAGCGTAGGGAATCCGCGCGAACTCGGCCTGCAGCCCATCAAAGGGCCCAGTGGCCGCCGGCCCACCGAAGTACGCCGTCCCCGCGTTCGGCCCATTCGGATTCGCAACATCACATTGCGAGAAATATCCGGCCCGGCAGTACACGCAGTGCCCGCACGCGATCGTGGAACACACCACGACCCGATCGCCCGGATTGAAGTTCCGCACCTGCGTCCCCAGTTCCTCGACCACACCGACCGCCTCATGCCCGAGGACGGTCCCCGGCCGCATCCCCGGCACCGTCCCCCGGGCAAAATGCAGGTCAGTGCCACATATCGCACTGGTAGTGATCCTGACGACGGCATCCTGCGGCCCCCGCACCGCCGGATCCGGAACCTGCTCCAGCGCAATCTTCCCGATGTCATGCCAGACGACTGCCTTCATGGATCTCCCCCTCTGGCTGATGTCTGCGCTTAACCCCATATCCAGGATTCCCGCGTGTACGCCCTGAGCCCACGCGCCCCCACTCCACCGGCCCACAGAGGGACAACCCCACCTCCACAGCACCGACACTCGCCAGGCTACCTGCCACAAAATCGCGACCCTCGTCACGCGCAAACCATCGGTGAAGTGAAGTTAATATCTCCAACCCAAGAACCACTCGTCCACACCAACAACTAGTCAAGATCACCCGGCGAACCTTCTAATCCGGAAGAAGCCCAGCGTCTCGTGGATGCCCTAACGTGGCGCGATATCCGGGCTTCGGCCTTGCGATCGGATATTCCGACTCCAGATGAAGAACAGCGAGCGTATGCGGTGACGACACCAGCCCAGGACGAGCCCCGTGCTTGCACCCTAGCCACCCTGACCCGCCCGGCCAAACCACATTCACAGAGAGAACGTTACGCAGGCTGGAATGTAAGGGTGTCGCCCACGAGTTCTACATTTCCTGAGACAGCGAACCTGTCGGTGGTGCTGAACGGATCGGTCCCGCCAAAGTAGCCGACGCTATCGCCGGTGACCGTGGCCTCGCCATCAGTGATGGTAGAGATGGATACCTGGCCGGCATAGTCGCTCAGCTCGTACTCCGGATACTTGACGATCTTCCATTTCACGTTGCGCACTGTGGAGTACGGATATGCGGAGAAAGGGCATTTCTCCGGGACAAGTGTTGTGCTTTGCGCGCATCTATCCAGATAAGAACGTACCTGCGGGTCGATCTCGGCGCGAGCGTCCGCCTTGATTGTCGGCTCCAGCCTCACCGTCCGGGACCATCCTCGCTCGTCGATGCCCGCGTACGCCACGACAGGGCTGGCCTCCCACAACGGCTGGTCGGGCAGCGACACCGTGTATCCGCCGGGAGGGGCGGCCAGCTCCGCGATCGTCCGGTCCGAGGCAGGCGGGATCGGCGTGCCGGCCACCAGGAGGGAGTCGACTTCATCGAACTCGATGGTGATCGGATGAAGGCCACCATCGCTGATACGCCATTGGTGGAAGAGGCCGACCGTGGCCTGGGCGTCACGGCGGAGATCCAGGCTGAGCCAGCGCCGCTGCCCGTTCAGGACGAAGCTCACCTGAACGCTCGCCCGGTCCCTGGTGGCGTCCGTCTGCTCAACGCGTACGTCGGCTGGCGGCGTGTAACCGCGTGACTTGAGCACAGCGCTCTGGAGCAGGGCCAGGCTGTAGGGCTCCCGGATGGGAAGCAGGAGATCCCGCGCCGAAGCCGCGTCACGGTCACCGAGCGCCTCGAAAAAGGAGGTCACAGTGTTCTCCGGATGGAAGAATCCGCGCTCGACGATCTTGAGGACGACCACTGCCACCGACATCACCAGAAGAACGACCAAGCCGATCGCCAACGGCCGCCGCTGCGGCCTGTACTCGACCAGGACTTTCGTCAGATCGACCGGAGTGGCGGGCGATTCCGGCGGCGTGACCGGCGTGTCCAGCGAATGGCCGCAACGTGAGCAGAACCGGGCTCCCCTGCCGTTACGGCTGTCGCAGGCCTGGCAGACGCGGATGACCTCGTCAACGGAATGCCCGCAGCGTAGGCATGCCGGCTGCCCGGCGGGTACGGCCGTACGGCACTTCGGACATGCGGTGAGCGTGGCCATCGAGCATCCTGTCAGTCGGTGAGTGAGGTGCCGGTCAATAGCACGGGCAACGGCAGCGCCGAGGCGTCCTCATCCGGCAGGGGATACTCGCGGCCGGGCTCTTCCAGACGCTCCAGCCGCAGCTCGTTCGGCGGATGCGAGGCGCATATCGCCGCGACCCAACCATTGCGCCCGCCTTCGAACGACCGGCGGAAGCGCGTCAGCACGCAGCGCATGCCAGTGCGGTATCCGGCGAGCACGGCGCCTTGGTCGGCGCGGTATTCGGCCTCCCGGGAGTCGGCCGCCTGCATGGGCACCACGAGGTACTGGACTGTTACGAAAACCGGCCAGAAGACGGTCCAGGCGATGAAACGCAGCACCGGGCTCCGGGTCTGGTCACGCAGCCAGCCCCCCGCCGCCTGAACGAGATAGAGCGGAAATGCGACGCCCTGGACGAACGCGGCGGAAACCGGATCCCCGTTTCGCCAGTGGATCAACTCATGCGCGAAGACCGCCGCGATCGTTTCCCGCTCATAGTTGAACTCCTCCAAGAGCCCCTGATTGACCACGATGTGCCGCGCATAGGCGAATGCGTTGGGTTCCCGCGCGTCGTCGATCAGCACCGGCGGATGATTCGGCAGGTTCAGGCGAGTCGCCGCCTCGGCCACCAGGGGCAGGATGAACGCGGCCTCCCGGCGACTGGGCCGGCGCGCACCGGTGATCTGGAGGATGTGCTTCTCGAAGACCACCCGGTAAACGGTGTAGAGTAACCCGGCGCCGATTCCCAGGACGATCGTGCCGAGAACGGCGGCGACTCCGTCCACCACACCATTCTGGAACGGGCCGAGAAAGATCCAGTAGATACCGAGAACGAACCCGATCACTGCACCGGCGACCGCACCCAGGAGAGCCGCCCCCACACCACCGGACTTCGACATCAGGTTCTGTACGGCGTCGCCGACAAGGGGGATGTCCAGAACCTGCTGCGGCAGCGAGGTGTCACCTGTGCTGAACGTGTAGAAGAAAGCGATCCAGCCGCCCGCGAACGCCAGCGCGACCGCCGCCGCCAATGCGGCCGGCAGGTAGAGCCAGGCCGCGATAAGGGCTGTCAGCACTCCTCGCAGATTGCGCAAAATGCCCGGTTCTAACCACGTCAAGGCATTTCGAAAGTTGGCGGGCCGCCCAACAGTGAGCCGCTCGGTCAGCGGGGCAGCGGCACGCTCTTCCGCCAGGGGCGCACTCCTCGGGGAATCAGCTGCGGAGCTTTCCTCTTCTTCCAGCTGCAAGATGCCCTCCCACGGCCGACGGTAAGCCTCGGTACGCGCAAACAAATCGGAGTATGCCGCAGCTACGGCTCTTCGTCCGCTAAATTGCTAAACATCAGTCGATCAGTGGCTATATATCGAAAAGGAGCCCAGGTTGCGGGTCAGCATTCGGATAAGCGGTCGAGGGCTGGCCGAGCAGGAGAAGGAACTGGCCACGTTCCTGGGCGCCCAGGAGACGCTACGCGGCAGAGTGCACCTCATCGCCGAACGGAGACCGACCTCCGGCATGAGCCAGTCCGTCACGAGCATCGTGATGGACCTGCTGGGCCCTGCGGCACTGGTCTTCGCCAGCGCGTTGATCGCCTGGATCAGACACCGAACCGCTGACACCCGAGTCGTGGTACGCCGAGCCGACGGAACCGAGTTCGAGATCTCGGCCCAGCGAGTCCGCGGCCTGAGCGCAACCGAGCTGAAAGCCCTGACAGAGCACATCGCAAACGCGGTCGCCGACTCGGACAACCCACCTCGCTCACGCCCCGACGACCCGAGCGCCCTTCCGCTGGATGGCACTCCACCACTTGAATCGTCACAACCAGCGGAAACCCCCTGACAGCCAACCGTCGTACGCCTGCCAACAGAACGACAAGGCCACGAAGCGCTGCAATCATCGTGGGTGCCGGCGGGTGTACGACGACTCCGCGCCACCGCCAAGCGCGTAGCGCGTCCGCCATCCGTTGAGCGTGTGCGAGCAATTGCGAGCGCGGGACTACGGAAGGTGCTGGAAGTCGTCGAACCCTATTGACCTTCAAGGAGCCAGCAGTTAAGGAAACGGCTACGAGACGGAAATAGGCGACGCTGGCACGCTGGACATTATCCTGCGCGCATTGGGGCTCTCGACCCGTGCTTCCACAGCACATGCCACCGCCGATCCGATGGTCGCATGCCTTTCCTCGGGGGATCGGGCCGACCCTCACCGCCTTACGATTTTGGACGTGCAAAAGATGGACGGTGGTCGGCGGAACTAGTAGCGTCGAGGGCGCAGCCTGACAGCGGAGGAGTGCGGATGTCCACCAAGGCACGTCGGAAGCCTGTGGTTTCGTTGCCGCCGGTGGCGGCTCGGGGGGCGGGGCGGGTTAGTCGTCTGGTGGTTACCGTTGCTGTGGTGGCGGGGCTGGGTGGGGCGGCGGTGGGGTATCTTGTCGCCGTTCCGGATGCGAGTGAGGTCGCCATCGCGGATCTGCGCAAGGCCGACGCGGATCGGGATGTGAAGCAGATCGGTGAGTTGACCACGCTGGCCAAATCGACGGCGGCGGAACTGGACAAGGTTCTCGCCGCGCTCGCCCTCGCGGTTCCGCGGGACACCACCACCGCGGCGCAGCCGGCCGTGCCGGAGATTGTCCGCGGCTGGCAGGACGTCGTACGAAAAGTCGCGGAAAAGCATGCTGAATCGCCTTCTGGGATGACTGCTACCAATGTCGCCCGGGGCGGGTTCCGTAGTGCCGTCAACGCGTTGGGGGCCGCGCTCGATACGTACGCGCTTGTGCAAACGCTTCCTGAAGACCAGCGCAAGCCCCTGCTCGATCTGGTTTCCCGGCAGCGGTCCACCGCCGTCATGATGTGGTCGGTCGCCGCGACCCAGCTCGACCAGCTCAACGTGGACGCCGGAAACGGCCATCAGCACGCCTATCTGACGGGCGTCCCGGGCGATGGCGCGATCACCCCCGACCAGATTCCGGAGGGAACGCAGTAACGTTCTGCCCCTGACTCGCGGACTACGGTTGATGTGGTCGGCGAGCGGAGGGCTGGATGTCGCGTGTGCTGCTGATGGGCGTGAGCCGGTTCGGCCAGGCCGTCGACGCGGACGAGGAGCCTGAGACGGGCGCGCGCGCCTGGGCCGACCTGCCCTTTGTCGAGGAACGTATGCCCCGGTTGGAGCAGGCGTACCGGAAACTGGCCTACGAGGTGACCGCCGTCGCCAACCCGGATCGTGGTGCGGTGCTCGCGCACACCGACGCGGCGCTGGACGGCGGGCATCGCATCATCCATGTGATCTCGCATGGCCACACCAGGCTGTCGGACCGCGGACGTTCCCGGGACGCGGAGCCGGGGGACAAGCTTGACATGGTGCCCTCGTGCGGGCGGACCGGCCTGGGGACCGACGTGGTCGCCTGGGTTCGTACGGCCCACGGCGCGCCCGAACCCATGCTGTTCATCGTCGACCTGTGCGGGGCGGGACGGGCCGCACGCGTGGGAGCGCTCATCGACGTGCCCGAGGACGAGTTACACGCCTGGGTGATCGCCGCCACGGGCCCGAACGACTCCACGTACGACGGGCTGTTCAGCGAGGCGGTCGCCGAGACCCTCGAACGTGTCGCCGACAACGGCCTGGACACCGACGAGACGCTGCGCCACGTGCGCTGGGACCGGCTCGTCAACGACATCCGATTACGGCTGAGCGCGCTCGGCGCGACCACGCGGCTGCGGACCACGAAGGTCGACCTGGGCTCTCCTCTGCCCGACCTGCCGTTCTTCCCCAACCCCAACTGGCGGCCGGACCCCCGCAGGGAACGGCTGATGGAGGTCGTGCCCCCGGCCCGCGCGTTCGTCGCCGACCTGGACGCCGAGCATTTCATCGACCGCGTGCGCGGCCACTTCGTCGGCCGCCGGACGTTGCGGTCCCGGCTCGCTCCCTGGCTGGACGACCCGTACGCGACGGGGTTGTGCGTGGTCACCGGCGCGCCGGGCTGCGGCAAGTCGGCGCTGCTCGCCTCGCTGGTGTGCGCGGCGCACAAGAAGATCATCGAGGCTGCCCCGGACATCCGGGACTATCTGCGGGCGCAGCATCCCGAGGGCGTGCCCTCGCCCAATGACGCGCTGGTCGCGATCCACGCGCGTGGGCGGGGCCTTGAGGAGATCGCCGCCGCGGTGGCTGAGCAGCTCGGTCTTGCCGTGCGCGATGAGGCCGTGACGCCGGCTGAGCTGGTCGCGCACATCCAGCGGATGGAGACACCGCCGCCGCTGGTGTTCGACGCCCTCGACGAGGCCGACAATCCGGGCGAACTGGTCGATCGGCTGCTGCTGCCGCTGGCCAAGGGCGCGTGCAAGTTGCTGGTCGGCACCCGGCGCAGCACCCGCTTCGAGCCACTGCTGGCCGCGGCCGAGGACATGCTCATCGACCTGGACGAGGTCGATCCCGGCGAGCTCCGCGCCGACCTGGAGCAACATCTCGGGCAGCGGCTGGAGGAGGTCCCCGGCTACCAGTCGCGTACTGTCCGCGCGGCGATGGCCCGCGCGGTCGCCGCGGCGCTCACCGACGACGTTTCAAGTCGGCGGGGCTGGGGCGCTTTCCTGGTGGCCAGGATCTACGGCCGGGCGCTGGAGTCGCTGCCGGTGCCCGGCGACGCCGCGGCGGCTGAGCGGCTTGGCGGCAGCGTGCCGCGTACGCTTCCCGGCGTGCTCGAGCTCGACCTGCGGCTGCGTCCCGACGGAGAGCGGCTGCGGGCTGTGCTGGCCACGCTCGCCTGGGCGAAAGGTGACGGTTTCCCCGCCGACGTCGCGGCGGCCGTCGTGCCGGAGTTCGCGCCCGGCCTGACCGAGAGCGAGGTACGCCCGCTGCTGGAGGCCGGACGTTTCTACATCTGGACGGGGGTTGACCACGACGGCTGCAAGCTGTTCCGGCTCTTTCACCAGGGCCTCGCCGACTACCTCCAGGACCACCCCTACGAACCCGGAGACATCAGATGAAAATCGTGGGCGTCCACGGCATCGGCAACTTCCGGCAGGGCGAGACGGCTGAGCAGGCCGCGGCGCACCTGTCGGCACTGTGGGCCAAGCGGCTCGCCGAAGGCTTGGACGTGTCCGTGGTCTACTACGCCGACCTGCTGCGCGATTCCCTCCGGCAGAGCGGCGACGACGAGCTGGAGGACCTCACCGACGAGGAGCGTGAGCTGCTGGCGCAGCTCCTGGAGAGCTTCCCGGCGAGCGAGCGGGCCGCCCAGGGCTGGATCTTCGCCCTGGTTCGCGCTCACATCGCCGAGGTCGCCGAATCGCGGCTGCTGCGCCCCCGGATGGTGGAATGGCTGATGACGCGCTTCGTCAAGGAGGCCGCCGCCTACCTGCGCGAAGGGACCGCCGTGCGGGAGCGGCTGGCGGCCACGCTCCGGGAGGTCCAGCCCGATGTGCTCATCGCCCACTCACTCGGCACGGTTGTCGCCTACGAGACCCTGCATGCCGAACCCGACCTGAAGGTCCCGCTGTGGGTCACGCTCGGCTCGCCGCTGGCCGCGCCCAAGGCGATCTTCGAGCGGCTCACGCCACCCCCGGTCGCGGGCCGGGGCGAGCGCCCGCCCGGCGTCGCCCGCTGGGCCAACCTCGCCGACCCTGGCGACCTGATCGCGATCCCGCGCAAGGGGATCTCCCAGCGGTTCGCCGGTGTGGACAGCGACGACCACGACGTGGTGCACGCCTTCGACTTCCACAAGGTCGTCAACTACCTCCGGACGGCGCGGCTGCGCGCGTTGCTCGAGCCGTGACCAGGGAGCGCGCGGCCGCTGCCGTTTACCGCCGCCTCCTGGGGACCGCGGCCGTCCACCGCAAGGTCCGCTGGGATCTGGCGTCGCCGTACCTGCTTCGCCACGCCGCAGAGCACGCCGCCGACGCGGGCCAGCTGGGGCGGCTGCTCCTCCAGCCCGAATTCCTCGTGTACGGCGATCCGAGGTCGATCCTGGCCTACGAGCTGAAGCTGGCAGGGCTGCGTGAGCCGGACGAGAGTGTGCTGGATCTGACGCGGATCTTCGACGTCTATCGTGCGTCCCTCCCCCGCCACCTGACCGCGCACCCGGAGGCGCGGCGGCAGATCCTCGCGGTGGACGCCATCCGCTACCGGGAGAGCAATCTCAGCCGGATGCTCGCCAATCCCCGTACGGTCGGGGTGTTGCCCTGGCAGTGCGAGTGGTCCACGTCCGGCAACGTGAGCCGAGCGCTCCGTACCACGCTGACCGGCCATGAACGGCCGGTACGCATGGTCGCGACCGGGCGGAAAATCGCGATCACCGGTGGCGACGACCCGGTGGTCCGGGTGTGGAGCCTGCGGGACGGGCTGCTGATGCGTGAGCTGCGTGGCCATACCGGGACCGTGACCGCTCTCGCGTACCTGACCCGCCACGAGATGGCGATCACCGCCGACGCGGCGGGGGTCGTGCGGCACTGGGACCTGCGCCACGGCGACCTGCGGCAGGCACTCCCCACACACAACGGACCGGTCACCGGGCTGGCCGTCGCCGGGCTGCTGGTGGTGACCTGCGGCCAGGATGGCACGGCGTGGATGTCGTGGGGCTCCGGAAAACGTCAGATCGCGGCCGAGCCCGGGCCGCTGGGGCCGCTCACCCTCACGCACGACGGCAGGAACGCCCTCATCGGGAGTGCCTCGGGCGAGGTGCTCGTGGTGAATCTCGCCACGGGCCGGTTGGTCGAGCGTCGGCGGGTGGGGGAGGCGGCGGTGACCGTGCTCGCCTCGGTTTTCCGGAACGGCGGGACCGTCGCGGTGGCCGGGGGTGCGGACGGCGCCGGGCTGGTCTGGGGTCTTTCCGATGGAAAGGTCCTCGCTGAGCTACGCGGGCGCGCGGGCGATATGGCCGTGATGGCCGTCCTGGAGGACGACCTGGATCTGCGCGCCGCGATCGGCGGCGAGGACGGCGCGATCCGGGTGTGGAACCTGTCCGCCGGGGCCGTGCTCAAGACCCTGTTGGGCCATCACGCCGCCATCACCGGCCTTGTCCATTACTCCCCCCGGCTGTCCGCGCGGCTCTCCCACGTTCTGGGGTCCATCAACCTGGGCATCGCCAGCAGCCGGTCCGCGGTGGAGGAGACGCTGCGCGAGGAGACGCGGTCCACCGACGCGCGCATGCTGCTGTCGGCCTCGGCGGACGGCACGCTGCGCGGTTGGAACGTCTGGGATGTCCAGGCGCGGCAGGTTTACGCCGCGCACACCGGCCCGGTCCGCGCGGTGCAGGCGCTCGACCATGACGGCTCGCCGATGGCGGTGAGCTGCGGCGAGGACGCGACCGTACGGATGTGGGAGCTCGACGGTCTGCGCGTCGCGGACACGCGGGTCAGCCATCCCCAGCCGATCGTCAGCGTGGTCACCCAGCGGCTGGCCCACGAATCGGTGATCATCACGGCCTGCGGCGACGACCGTTTGCGGCTGTTCTCCCTCGCGACCGAATGGGGTGTCGGCGGGTACGCCACCGGCGGCGGCCCGATCACCACCCTCAGCCCCGCCTCGTCACCCGAGGGCCCGCTGATCCTCACCGCCGCGGCGGACGGCACGCTGACCGCCCGGCTGACCGCCACCGGCCACCGGATCTGGCGCGGCGACGAAGGATCGGCCCCGATCGTGGCGCTGGAGGCGGGCGGTTCTTCCCGCCGTCCCGTCGCCGTGGCCCTGGACGCCGCCGGACGCGTGCGGCTGACCGCGATCACGACCGGCCGGTCGGTGGCCTGCCCGGCCGCGGACGAGCTGGAGGTCAGCGCCATCGCCGTCGGCCGGGTCCGCGCGCGCCCGCTGCTGTTCCTGGGCGGCCGCGACGGCTGCGCCGTCCTCGACCTGACCAGCGGCCGGATCCGGCGATGGATCGGCAGGGGGCACGAAATGGTCCGATTGGCGTATGGCCACGGGCCTGACGTCCATTTCCTGGCAGCGACCAACACAGACGGATATATCAGGATTTGGGACGCCGACACCGGCCGCCTCCTGCAAACGATCAACGGCGACTTCGCCGATGTGTCACTTCTGCGCTTCTCGGAGGCTCCCCTGCTCGCGGCAGTGTCCGACAATGCCGTGAAACTGTGGACACTCCCGGCCGCCGAGGGGCCCACCACGCTCTACCTGCCCGACACCATAAGATCCATCTCCTTCGCCGAAGGCCGGCTAGTGATCGGCTACGGCCGCGAACTCGCCGTTTTCGCCCCCGAGTCCGAAAAGCCTTCCGCGCGTACGCCCTCACAGCAGGTAGCCGCCACCACTCCAGCCGACGAGCGCCCTACCGCTGTCAGAGGGCCGAAACCATCACCGGTCGCCCTGCTTCTCCTCGGTGCGCTGGCGTCGGACGCGTCGACCTTCCACCAGCTGATCGGTGTTCTGTGCCCGTGTATACCGCTGATGAAGGTGCGCGACTCGCTCATAGAACTCCACCAGCTGCGACTGATCAAATCTTCCGGCAGTGGAGTCGACCGTTCTCACCGGCTGACGCGAGAGGGCTCGCGACTGGTCGAGCGGCTTGCCGAGAATCCGGGGCACTTCGTCTATCAGTGCCCCACCGGCCAGCACGTACCGCGCGACGTGCCCGAGGATCCGACGCCGGTCCGTACGCCAAAGAAGAAGCCCCGGCGGCCGATCACGAGCAAGCGCAGGACCTGGAACCAAGGGCGCAGGATCTGAATTTGAGCAGGGGTATGCTCACGCGCGTTCCGTGCACACATGCCTACCGTTCGTCACATGCACACCCTTTTACGAGTGTTCCTGGTCGCGGTACTGGGCGCGGGGCTGCTCACGCTGCTCCAGTCCCCCGCCGCCGCGGACCCGATCGTGACCGTGACCGTCACGATCAAACGCATCACCCTCCTGGCGGGCGGCGACTGCGGCGACCCCGACTTCTACAACCGTGTCTGGATCAACGGCATCTACCACGACAACGAGGACAGCGAGTCGCAGGACGACCTTGAGGGAAACCCCGACATCGCGCCCGACTGGGAGTTCTCCAAGCCCATCGACGTGGCGACGCTCACCACCCCCGGCCACATCCCGATCAAGATCGAGGTCCACGACGAGGACGGCGGCCTCTGCTTCGGCGGCGAGCACTACGACTCCTCCCCCACCGCCGACCGGTTCTTCGACGGGTACATCGACCTCGCCGGCTGTTCCGTACACGACCCCAGGCAGACCGACCAGCCGTACCTCGGGGGCTGCCGCACGCCGATCGTCCAGGCGGGCACCGCCGACGAGCGGGTCAGGCTGACCTTCGAACTCGACGCCAGGGAACCAGCGAGCGCGCCCGGCCTGAACATCCGGTGCACCCACACGCCCGTCTGGCCGAAGCCGGGCGAGCCCGTCACGATCGTCGCCACCGCCCTCGACGGTGAACTCCAGCCGACGATCATCGCCGACGATTTGGAGATCTGGGTCAACCTCCAGGCCAGCGCCGCCAGCCTGGCCGGAGACCCGCTCCAGTCGAGACGCAGCGTCGGCACCCTCACGGAGACTTTCACCCCACGAGCCGACATGGCCCCCTTCGCGTACGGCTGCCGCCTGGCCAAGAACGGCGTGAATCTCTTCTCCTCCTGGCACACAGTGGCCGTGGGCGACCCGTTCCCGAACTTCACCTTCCCCAAGCCCGCGGTGCCGATCAGCTACACCGGCCCCCGGTCCAGCCGCATCGACATCGTCTTCGTCGCCGACAAGGACGAGTACGACAGCCCGGCCGACCCCCGCTTCATCGCCGACGTGGCGGCCACGATCGAGCGGTCGTACTGGGGCCTGAAAGAGTACCTGACCCGGCAGGACATGTTCAACTTCTGGCTGCTGCCCGACAACACCGGCTACGCGAGCGACGCCAGCGGCGACAAGGACTGCGACCACGGGCTCCCGGTCCTGTGGGACGACGCCTACGGCTGGGCCGAGGCGGCCGCGATCCTGCACCACCGCGGCGCCCAGCAGGACTGCGCGCAGCGCTCCGACCGGATCTTCTCCGTGCTCGTCGACCCGGGCAAGCCCCGGATCGCCGCCCACGAGACGGCCCACCAGCCCTTCGGCCTCTCCGACGAGTACCCCGAGGGCGGGGCGTTCGCGCAGGAGGTCTACCCCAACGTCTACGAGGACTACGCCGACTGCGAGGACGACGCCCCGCTGCTCCAGCGCACCCCCGCCGCCTGCCGCAGCTGGGAGAAGGAGCACTGGTACGGCGACCAGGACTGGTGGACATCCGAACCCATGCCCGACGACCTGATGTTCGACAACGGCCGAGCCCGCGAGGCCGACATCCGCCGCTTCAAGTACGTCTTCGAAGGTTGCGAGGCCGCGAAATGCTGACACGAACCCGCTGGGTCATCGCCGCCGCGGCCGCACTGATCTTCCTGGTGCCCCTGCGCGCGGAGGGCGAGCCGAACGACCCCTCCGCGATCCCGATCCCGCAGCTCGATTTCGACGATCCCACCAAGTCCGTGGTCGCCCGGGTGAAGTTCACCTCCCGGACCTCCGCGACCGTGGAGCGGGTCAAGGTCTCCAAGTCGCGGGCCCACACTCACATCGGTGACCCGCCCATCCTCAAGCTCGGCCTGACCGACGTGGACGGCCAGGTCATCGACCGGATCAACACGTGGAGCCCGCTCTGGACGTACCAGGAGGGAAGTGACCACGTCGGCCTGCGGACCGGCGGCTCGGGCAGCTTCATCGTGCCGTTCTCGCCGGCGCTCTCCACCATGACGGTCACCGACGTCGCGCTCGGCCAGGACGTCCTGACCGTCGACCTCAAGCCGCCGCTGAGGGAGTTCTGCCTGGCCAACCCCGCCGACCCCGACTGCCTGGAGGCCGACCTCGCGGTCACCTCGGTGACCCCGGTCGCGCCGCTGTTCGCCGTCATGGGCAAGCCGGTGACGGTGACGGTGGCCTCGGTCATCGCCAACACAGGCCCCGACGGGCCGGTCACCGCCGTGGTCCGGCAGGACCTGGCCGTCGGCGAAGGCCTCACCGCCTCCGCCGGAACCACCGTCGAGACCGGCCTCGCGGCCGGGGCCACCCAGACCCTGACCCGCGAGTACACCGTGACCTGCGACCAGGCGGGCGCCAAGACGATCGACTTCACCACGTCGATCAAGCCGAAGCGCGCGACGGTCATCGACCCCGACGCGAGCGACGACACCAGGACCACGCGGCTGACCGTCGACTGCGCGATCCCGGTGACGATCAACATCAAGCCCGGCAGCGCCGAGAACGAGGTCAACCTGAACGGCAACGGCGTCGTGCCGGTCGCCGTCCTGACGACCACGGCCGGTGAGTACGGCAACCCGGTCGCGTTCGACGCCACCCGCATCGACGCGTCGACCCTGCGATTCGGGCCGCCCGCCAAGCTTCTGGCGTCGACCGGGGCGCCCGAGGCGCACGGGAAGATCCACGTCGAGAAGTCGGTCGAACCCGACGAGCGGACCGTGGACGCCGACAAGGACGCGGTCACCCACTACCGCTACGACGTCCTGTCGGTCGGCGACACAACGGCCTGCGTGGTCGGCCGGGCCGCCGGGCTCACGTTCTACGGCTGCGACAACGTCACCGTCCGCGACTGACGATCCGCCCTGTTTGACCAGCCGAATCAAGGCAGGCGAATTCCAACGAGGCCCGAGGCGCTTAACCAGGGGCTATCAGCCTGCGCGGACAACGGCCGGGTCCGTAGTGGGCCCGGCCGTATTTTCAGCGGTTAGAAAGCGAGGCCGCGATTGGCGGGCGGGGAGCCGGCGGCGACCATTCCCGCCGTGATGGGAGAGGGCTTAAAGCCTTTGACGACCAGCCAGACGCCAAGCGACGCCTCCCAAAGGAATATCGGGATGGTCGCGATGCCCGACCACACAGAGATTTGGGAGTAGATGCCGAACATCGTCGCGGTTGCGGAGAGGAAGAGCAGCGGGGCTCCGATGAGCCCCATCAGGGGAATGATGCGTGGCACGAGCCGGGACCGGTACAACACGTAGCCCAGACACAATGCATTCACCGCTGGCATGATGCCGGGTCCGAGAAGAAGCGTCCAGTTGTGGAGCGCGACGAGCGAGTTGCCGGTGGTGATGAGTGAGGCCGCATCTGCTCCGGTAGCTCCGGCCTGCCGCAGGGTCACGACTGCGAAGAGGCTGATGATGCCGGAAAAGATGATGCCGGCTTCAAGGACACGAGCGGCGACAAAGCCCAGCGCGGCGGCTTCGTTCTGCCGTTTGACCACGGGAAACAGCACGACCGCGGTGCCGATACAGGCAAGGGCCACGATCACCTCCAGGAAGCCACCGAAGATCACGCCAGAGTCAGGGCCGGGACCAACGATGTAGTCCGGATTGTCCAGCACAGGGCTGTAGAGCATGAATGCGGGAGGGATCGCGGCGACAATGGTAATCAAGTAGAGCACTCCCGCGACGAACGCGGTCTTCCGCACTGAGTCCATCGGGACTCCTTTCCCTGCTGTGGTTTGGTCGATGATCGCCATGACGATCTCCTTTTATGAGTTATCGAGATTCGGTGGTGGGCACATCGGGCTGGTCGGATTCGACCTGAGTGACCGAGATCAGCGGCAGGCCAACGTCGCGCAGTTTCCGCAGCAAGCCATACAACGCGGCCTGGTCGACTACCGGCCCATGGATGACGGTGGTGCCGTCGCTCTCGTTGGTAAGACTCAGCCCGTCAAACCAGGCGGCCCATCGCGAATCGAGGTGCCCCTTGAGGCGGATTTCGTACCGTCCGGGGTCGTACTGATGGCCGGTCGATATTTCGCTCATCGCGCTCCTTCTGCTGTTGCGTACCTGAACTGCAAGGTAGAAGGAGATGTGATGAGGAGGCATCACCACATGTGGTGATTAACCTGGTGATCCGATCCCACGGGACCGCCAGCACGTCACGACCTCGCGAGACGACACCGCGGCTAGGGCCTGCCCGGCAGATCTTGATCTCCCGTGCCGAACTCCAAATCGGTTGACCCTTCTCCGACCCTGACCGGTTCTACCGTCGCGGGCATCCGAGCCAAGTCGGCGGACGGCCAGCACATTCCCAGATGACACAAATTTGTGTTATTACAGTCAAAAATGCTACCTTCGATAGGTGTCGCATGATGGGCAGCTGATCTTCGCCGACCACGTCGGCCGTTTCTATGCACGTCAGTACGGGTTCCCGCCCATGGCCGGCCGCCTGCTCGGCTATCTGTTCGTCTGCGATCCACCGCAGCAGACGATCGACGAGCTGGGTGAGGCGTTGCTGGCAAGCCGAAGTGCCATCACTGGCGCGGTCAAGCTGCTGGAGAGCTATCGGATGGCGCGGCGAACCCGTGGCGCCGGTGAGCGGGTGGACCGGGTGAGTCTGGATCCAGTGAGTCAGCAACCGCAGAACTTCGACTCCGCCGTCCATAAGGAGCATGCGGCGCTGTTTCGCGAGGGCTTGGCGCTGCTGGCTGATGCCCCGCCGGACCGTCGCGCTCCACTTGCGGAAATGGTCGCGCTGGCCGACTTCCTGAGCGAAAGGCTGCCCGCGCTCCGGGATGAATGGCATGCGCATCGCGATGAGCTTCAGGCATCGGGGAAACTGCCACGCTGAAGACAGGCAGCGAATTGACACCCCCGCGCGACCACGTCAGGCCGAACGCTCCACCACCAAAGCCAGTAGAAAGATCATACGTCATGAATGAATCTGATCTATCCGACCTGCGAGAACGGGCCAAGCACGGTGAAGAGGGGGCGCTTGACGAGCTGATCGAACTCGCCGCCGAACAGGGCAACATCGACGAACTCCGACGCCTAGCCGACCGCGGCAACACCACCGCAACCGACCAACTCATCGAACTCGCCACCGAACAAGGCAACATCGACGAACTCCGACGCCTAGCCGACCGCGGCAACACTACCGCCGCCGACCAGTTGATCGAACTCGCCACTGAACAGGGCAACATGGATGAACTGCGACGCCTTGCCAACCGGGGCAACACCACCGCCGCCGAGCAGCTCATGGAACTCACCGCTGAGTAACCGGGGCAACACCACCGCCGCCGAGCAGCTCATGGAACTCACCGCTGAGTAACCGGACCCGCGTCGTGACTTCGGTATCTCGATTCGCCTGCTGCCGGGGTTAGCGGTCGCGGGTTCGCGATAGCAGGTCGAGTTCCTCGGCTCGGCGGACCGCTGCTCGGCGGTTGTTGACGCCGAGCTTGGCGTAGATGTTCTTGGTGTGAGTCCGTACGGTGTTCAGGGACACGATGAGCTGGCGGGCGATGTCCGGGCCGTTCAGGTCGGTTCCCAGCAGGCGGAGCACGTCCAGTTCGCGTTCGCTCAGGGGCTCGATCAAGCCCTGGTTGCGGGGCGTACTGTCCTCGGTCTTGCCGGTGGCTGCCAGGAGTCGGCGGACGTAGTTCGGGGCGATCCCCTGTTTGGCGGCCGCCTTCAGCAGGGAGGCCATGGGTGGGCCTTCATCCGCGAAGACGCGGACGTAGCCTTCCGGCTCGGACAATGTCAGCGCGCGTCGCAGTGAGGTGAGCGCGGCGGGGATGCCCCCTCGCGTCTGGTGGGCAAGCGCCTGCAGCACGAGGATCTCGATGACGCTTCCCGTCCGCTCTCCCTCTTCCGCCGCTTGGAGCAGGCGCTCCAGGAGTTGGGTCGCCGCATGGGTGGAGCGCTCTGTCGTGTATTGGGCCAAGAGCACCCTGGCTAGCGTGATGTGCTCGAACTCGCGCAGGTAGCTGAGGTCGTCCTGAACGGATAGACCTTGCTCACGTGCCCATCCGAGCGCTTCGCCCAACTCCCCTCGCGCGACGTACAGCCGTGCCCTCATCGCCGGGATCGGTCGCACGTTGGGGAAGAGGTCACTCATGTACCGGCGTTCCGCCTCGTTGAGCAGGTCGAATGCGCCGCCCAGATCTCCTTCGGCCTGCCGTATCCGAGCCATCGCGACCCGCCGGCGATACCGGTTCTGCGGCAACCCGGTGTGCTCACCCAGCTCCTGGCCTCGCAGCAAGTGCTGAGTGGCGGCGTGCAGGTCGCCGCGTTCGCGGTGGATCTCGCTCATCCCTACGCACATGTCCGCCGTTCCCCGCAGAACCGACCCGCCTTGGTCAGGTGCGAGCTGCAATGCGTGCTCGTAGGTGCGCATCGCCTCGCCGAGACGACCTTGCGCAAGCCGTATATCCGCCAGCGCGATCGCGCACCCGAGGGTGTCGGAGACGTGCCCGGCCCGTCGCAGCCCCGCCATGCATTCGGCATACGCCCGGTGCGCCGGCTCGAGGTCCCCGCTCGCCCAGAACGCGAGCCCCAAGAGCCCCGCTGCCGCAGCCCTGAGGAGGTGGTCCTCCCCCGGGGCAAGATCGAGCGCCCGCCGAGCGTGCCCCACGGCGCCGAGCACATCGCCCCGAGCCAGAGCCTGTGCGGCACGGTACAGCTCAATCGTCCCCGGCAGGCGGCGAAACTCCTCGTCGTCAACGACCACCATCTCCGCCGATGGGGCTGGGGATCCCTTACCGATACCCGTCGTTGTGTCCATCCACCGCTCGGCGTCCCGCAGTCGGCCCTCAACACCCTCAAGCTCGCCGACAGCCAGCAACACCCCGGCAAACCCAACGCTGAGCACGGGCCTCACGCGCACCAACTCATCGGGAAGCACTCGGAGCCAGCTGTACGCCGCGGCCTCCTGCCTGTTCCTGCGCATGGCCGGAATCGCCAGCTCGACCAGGTCCGCCGCTCGCCCGAAATCCTCGGCGGCCAGCGCGTGGCGGATCGCCTCGGACGGATCGCCGTTCTGCTCGTACCACACGCTTGCCCGCCGGTGCAGGTCAGGAACCTCCTCGGGCTGCTCGTCCAGCAGGTGTGCCTGCAGAACGTCAGCGAAAAGCTGGTGATAGCGATACCACCGGCGGCGGTCGTCAAGGGGGACCAGGAACAGGTTCCCCCGCTCCAGCGCCGCCAGCTTGGCCTTGCCGCCGTCCTGGCCGGTGACGACATCGCAGAGCGGGCCGCTCAGCCGGTCCAGGATGGAGGTCCGCAGCAGGAAATGCCGGACATGTTCGGGCTGGCGGTGCAGGACCTCCTCGGCCAGGTAGTCGACGATATATCGGTCATCCCCGGCAAAGCTGTCGATGAACGCGGCGGTGTCGTCTCGCCCCTGCATCGAGAGCGCCGCCAGCTGGAGCGCGGCGATCCACCCTTCGGTGCGCCCCTCCAGCGCCGCGACATCCCGTGCCGTCAGCACCAGCCCCATCACCCCGTTGAGGTACGCCCCTGCCTCCTCGGGCGTGAAGCGCAAATCGGCGGCGCGGATCTCGACGAGCTCGCCCCGCCCTCGCAACCGCGCCAGCGGCACCGCCGGGTCGGCGCGACCGGCGATCACCAGGTGTAGCTGCGGAGGCAGGTGCTCCAGCAGGAAAACCATCCCATCCTGGACGTCGCGCGCATCGATGACGTGATAGTCGTCGAGCACCAGCACGACATCGCCGGAGATGGCGTGGAGGTCGTTGAGCAGCGTGGCGAGGACCGCGTCGATCGGCGGCTGCGGCGGCTCCAGGAGCGAGAGCGCATCCGCGCCAACCCCGGGTGCCGCCGTCTTCAGCGCGGCGACAAGGTAGGTCCAGAACAGCGCGGGGTCGTTGTCGCGCTGGTCGAGCGAGAGCCACGCCGTGGACCGCCCATCGGCGGAGGCGGCTGCCAGCCACTCCGTCAGCAGCGTCGTCTTGCCGAACCCGGCCGGAGCCGACACGAGCGTCAGCGCCGACTCCGCCCCACGGTTCAGGCGCTCGCTCAGCCTGGGACGGGCTACCAGACCGCGTCGCCGCCTGGGGATGTGGAGTTTGGTCTCAAGCAGTGGGCCTGCCATGACCACCTCCCGGTCGGCAAGGTCAACATGTGGCTCCACGGTACGCGGAGGTTCCAGCGGGGCGAAGACGTACACCATGCCCGAGGTCCGAGCATCCCTCATGTTCCATCGAGGGCTTCGGGGAAATGCGCACGTCAGCGTGGTGGCCAGGGACGCGTGTTCCGGCCTGTTCCGCTCCGTTCCACTGGATCCGGAACTGGCCGGAACGCCTTGAGGGAAAGGTGAACGGAAGGAAAGTAATGACATCGACAGATATGACCCCTTCGGTAGCCGTACCGACCTGTTCTTTGGGAGAGGACCCCGATCGGCGGCGTGAGCCCGCCGATGGGCAGGCCGGGCGGCGGGGGCCCAGCACCAGGCCCGGCGGTCGCCGGGATGGCAGGCGGCCGCGACCGGGGCAGCGTACCGACGGGACGCGGCGCCCCAACCGGGGCGGCTCATTATGAAACGCCTAGGTCTGGCGGTTTTCGCCATCGTGCTGACGTCCGCGCTGACCGCCGGAAACGCGGTCGCGGCGGTGCCGGTCAAGGGTTTCCTCACCTCGTGGGGCCTCAACCACCGCGGCCAGATCGGCGATGGCACCACCGATAATCGCCCCACTCCCGTTGTGGTCGGCAGGCTTCCCTCGAACGGGCACCGCCCCGGCCATCTCCGGCAGATCGCCGCCGGGAGCGACTTCACCGCCGGACTGCGCAAAGACGGCGTCGTGTTCGTCTGGGGCAACCGGCGCTTCGGCGACGACCGGTACGAATCCGACTACACCACCACCCCCGAGCCGGTGCCGGGCCTCAGCGAGATCAGCCAGCTCTCGGTCGGCGCCAAGCACATCCTCGCGCTCGGGCTCGACGGCACGGTCTGGGCCTGGGGCGACAACGAGTACCGCCAGCTGGGCGACGGCACGCAAACCAGGCGCCCGATCCCGCAGCGGGTGGCCGGATTGACGGGCATCATCCAGGTCTCGGCCGGTTACCGGTACAGCCTGGCGCTCGCATCCGACGGCTCGGTCTGGGCCTGGGGCCACAACGGGTACGCGGAACTGGGTGACGGCACCACCGTCAACCGCCCGACCCCGGTCAAACTGTCCGGCATCAGTGGCGTCACCCAGATCGCCGCCTCCGCCCACGGCGTGCACTCGATGGCGCGACGCTCGGACGGCACGGTCTGGACGTGGGGCAACAACGCCAACGGCCAGCTCGGCCTCGGCGGGAACGTGCCGCGATATATCCCGACAAAGGTGCCCGGCTTGACCGGGGTTACCTCTATTTCGGCCGGTGAACGTTCCGGATTCGCGGTGGCGCACCCCGAACGCAGCGTGTGGGCCTGGGGTTCCAACATGGTCGGGCAGCTCGGGGACGGGACCATAGCCGAACGGCGTACGCCCGTCCGGATCCCGTTGTCCCACGTCACCCAGATCGAGGCGGGCGCGGGCGGCACCACCGCCGCGCTTCTCGACAACCGCAGCGTCTGGACCTGGGGAAGCAACGAGGCCGGCGCTCTCGGCACCGGCGACCCCGCCGAATTCGTTCCCCACCCGTCCCTCGTCCCCGGCTTGGCGGACGTGGAGCTGATCTCGGTCGGCAGGGCCACGGTGGCGACCATCGTCGACATCCACAGCGCTCCCCCGGCGCCCACGGATCCGCCGGCGGTCATCCAGGTGCCCGACCTCATCGGAGACCTGCGGGACTCCGCCCTCCAGGCCATCTCGTCGGCGGGTCTCAACCTCGGTTCCGAAGGCACGGTCATCGACGACCAGTGCAACGAGATCGGGCAGGTCAGCAGGCAATCCCCGGCTCCGGGGACGAGCGTCGCGCCCGGATCGAACGTCTCGATCGTGGTCGCGATCAGGCCGGACCATCCGTGTCCGTGATCCCAGGCTGGCAGGCGGCCCGCTTACGCCCCCGTAAGTGGGCCGCCGTTGCCTGTCCCCTGGCGTACGGGAGTCGCCGGCACGGCCAACTGACCCACGATAAGGGACCAATGGCCCTGGGTTGGGGTGGCATTTACGTACTGGAATGGGAGGTAGATAGGAGAAATCGTGATCAAGCTTGCTCCCGCCCGGAGAGCGGCGGATTCCAAGGAACGTCCTGACACGCACAAGGTTGGTGTTGTGGTTGGGGTGGATGAGACAGCGGGTTGCGAACCCGCGCTGGAGTACGCGTTCGAGCAGGCCCGGCTGGGCCAGCAGATGTTGCGTGCCGTACATGCCTGGCAGGAGCCGGAGCATGCCTGCGCGCCCTGGATCGGCTATGACCTGGAGGAACTGGGGGCGCTGAAGCGGGATTTCACCGCTGGCCGGATTGATGTCTGGCGGCCGAAATATCCGGAAATCACCGTAGTGGCGGATGTCCGGCGGGGACATCCCGTGGATGTCCTCGTCGAAGCGTCGGTCAGTGCGGACCTGCTCGTCGTCGGAGCACACGGCAAGAGCGCCAACTCGGCGGCCCTGGGCTCGGTGAGCGGCGGAGTCCTTTACCGGGCGAGTTGTCCGGTCGTGGTGGTCCGTTGCCGTAAAGAAGGTCGGGACAATGACTGACCGTGGCCGTACCTAAAGGGCCAAGTGGGACAATGCTCGTATGACGCTGGGCAAGTCGCATCCGCTACTTCCCAGCATGCGCCTGGATGATCTGCTGGCTGAGCTCCAGAATCGCTTGGACGCCGTGCTGTCCACTCGTGATCGGGTGCATGCTCTGCTTGAGGCCGTCGTCCTGGTGGGCAGTGATCTCCAGCTGGAACTGATGCTGCGCCGCATCGTGGAGACGGCCACCACTCTCGTCGACGCCAGTTACGGTGCGTTGGGGCTGGTCGGCGAAGAGAACACGCTGGTGGAGTTCATCCCGGTCGGCCTGAGCGAGGACGAGATCGCCCGCATCGAGCACTGGCCGCACGGCCTCGGCCTGCTCGGCCTGCTCATCAAGGAGCCGGAGCCGCTGCGGCTGGCCCGGATCTCCGATCATCCCGAGTCCTACGGCTTTCCGCCCGGGCATCCGCCGATGGGGTCCTTTCTCGGCGTACCGCTGCGGGTGCGGGATGAGGTGTTCGGCAACCTTTACCTGACCGAGAAGCGTGGCGGCGCCGAGTTCGACGAAGAGGACCAGGAGGTCGTCATCGCCCTCGCCACCGCCGCCGGCGTCGCCATCGAGAACGCCCGGCTGTACGAGGAGACCCGACGCAGGGAGATCTGGCTGCAAGCCTCCACCGAGGTCACCACCAGCCTGCTGTCGGGCGATGACGTGGACGACGTGCTACGCCAGGTGGCCAGGCGGGTTCGGGAAATGTCCGGCGCCGACCTCACCGCCATCCTGTTTCCGGTCGGCGATGACAAGCTGCGGATAAAGGTCGCCGACGGCATCGAGGAGCTTGTCGGCTTCGAAGTGCCACTGTCCGAGTCCCTGTCCGGCGTCGCGTACACGAGCGCGGAGCCGTACATGGTCAACGACCTGGCCGAAGCGGGCCTCCAGATCGGTGGCCAACCACCGATCGGCCCCGCGGCCGCCGTACCCCTCGGGGTCGGCAAGTCGGTACGCGGAGTGCTCGCGCTGGGCAAACGCCAGGGACGGTTCCCGTTCACCTCATCGATGGTGCGCATGTTGCACGCCTTCGCCGGGCAGGCCGCGCTGGCCCTCGAACTGGCCGAAGCCCGCCAGGACGCCGAACGCCTGGGCCTGCTGGAAGACCGCGACCGGATCGCCAAAGACCTGCACGACGTCGTCATCCAGCGGCTGTTCGCCGTCGCGATGACCCTGATGAGCACCGTCCGCCTGGTCGATCATCCCGAAGCCGCCACCCGCCTGCAGCACGGCATCGACGAACTCGACGAGACGATCCGCCAGATCCGCTCCACCATCTTCGCCTTCCAGGCCCCCCGGACAGGCGACGAAACCACCCTCAGGACCCGGATCATCGCCCTGGTCGAAAACACCCGCACCCGCCTCGGCTTCATGCCCGGCCTCCGCATGAACGGCCGCCTCGACAACGACATCCCCATCCCCGTCGCCGACCACCTCCTCGCCGTCCTCCAAGAAGCCCTCTCCAACGTGGTACGGCATGCGAAAGCCACCAGGGCGGACGTCACCATCGAAACCACCCCCAACAACCAGGTAACCCTGACCGTCGAAGACAACGGCACCGGCATCCCCCCGAAGGGCCGCCGCAGCGGCCTCCGCAACCTCCACGACCGCGCCACCCAACTGGGCGGCTCATTCACCACCACCACTCCCAAGAACGGCGGCACCATACTCACCTGGACGGTCCCCTTCAGATAGGGCAAAACGAACGACCGAGCGAACCTTCGCCGGGCTGGGGGTTCGTTTAGATGATTTGGCGGCCGGTGAGTTGCTGGGCGCGGATCACGATGAAGTGGTTGTGGTCGCCTGGTGCCCAGGAGGTGAGGGGGAGGGCGGTGAGGCGTTGGAGTTCGTCGAATTCTGTGACGGCGCGGGATCGGCCGACGGCGGTGACGGACCAGCCGGTGCGGGTGAGGGGGTCGAATTCGTCGACTTCGAAGGCGACCACGGCGTTGCGGGTGGCGGCGGCCAGTTTGGAGCCGGTGGCCGTGCGGATGACGATGTCGTCGTCGACCAGGAGGTAGTTGACGGGCTGCACGGCCGGGAGCGCCCGGTCGGTGAAGACGATGCGGCCGATGGGCACCCGGGTGAGCAAGTGCAGACATTCGTCGGGGGAAAGCACCCGCAGCCCTGCCGAATCCACCTCACCGGTTGCCTCGCGGGTCTCGGGGAGTTCGCCGGTATCGGGGGAAGGTTCGGGATACCGGAGAGAAGTCACGTCGCGTGGAGAAGATGTCATATTACTTGGGCCGTTCCGCTTTAATCCGGGCCACCAGGGCCGCGGCTTGGGTGCGGCGCTCCATTCTGAGCTTGCCGAGCAGGTTGGACACGTAGTTCTTCACGGTCTTCTCGGCCAGGAAGAGTCGCTGGCCGATCTGCTTGTTGGTCAATCCTTCGCCGATCAGTTCGAGAATGTGCCGTTCCTGCTCTGACAGCGCGGCCAACGGATCCCGCCGCGAGGCCTGATCGCGCAGGCGCTGCAACATCGCGGCTGTGGTCTGCGGGTCCAGCAGCGAATTGCCGCCCGCCACCGTGCGCACCGCACCGACCAGGTCCGAACCGTGAATCTGCTTGAGCACGTATCCGGAAGCGCCGGCCATGACCGCGTCGAACAGCGCGTCGTCATCCGCATACGAGGTCAGCATCAGGCAGGCCACTCCGGGATCCCTGGACCGCACCTCACGGCAGACGTCGACGCCGTTGCCGTCCGGCAGCCGCACATCCAGCACCACTACGTCCGGACTTATCGTGGCGATTCGGCTAATCGCAGATTCGACCGTTCCCGCTTCGCCGACGATCTCCACGTCGTCCTGGGCGTCGAGCAGCGCCGCCACACCGCGCCGGACCACCTCGTGATCGTCGACAAGGAACACGCGAATCATGTTTTCGAACCTAGGCGAGCGTCGAGATCGAGAGTAGGGACCAAGGTCCCACGACCTGGCCGTATCCGGCCCTTATCGTCACGGTCAGCGACCTCACGCCCACGATCATCTCCGAGCACCATCATGACGTCAGTTTATCGCCACCGGGAACTTGAAGTGACGCCATCAAGGTGTCATAGTGACGTCATGGAACTTGCACCGTATGTGGAGAGCCTTCGCCGGGAACTCGCGGTCGCCGCCGCGGCCGGGGGTGAGGATGCTCGTGTGCTTGGCGAGCGTCTTGCCGCCGCGCTGGAGTCGGCTGCCACGCTAGCCCTGCTGGAGGCACTCTCGTTCGCCGCGGACGAGATCACCCGCGACCTCGCGCCCGGCTCGGTCGAAGTGCGACTACGCGGGCGCGATCCGGCCTTCGTGGTGACGCCACCCCCAACCGGCCTGCACGAAGGTGACACGAGGATGGCGCCGTCAACACCTGCGCCACCCGCTCCGGAGGCTGACGAGGGCGGCACGTCACGCATCTCGCTGCGAGTTCCAGAACACCTCAAACCACGCATAGAGGAGGCGGCTGGCCGCGCCGGTCTATCCGTCAACGCCTGGCTAGTTCGTGCCGTCACCTCCGCCCTCGAACCCGAGCGCCGCCCCACCCCGTCCACCCGCGGCCAACGCTTCACCGGATGGGTCCAGTAGCCACCAGCAGTCACGCGCCACCGCACGCGCGTATCGGAGGGTTTCGCAATGCAGACCTTTGACACCCCAGAACCCATCTCCGTCGTCATCGATATCGGCGCGGGGCAGATCCGGATCGACGCCAGCGATCGGGCTGACACGGTCGTCTACGTGGTGCCGAGCAACGAGAACGACGACGCCGACGTGGAGTGCGCCGAGCGGGCCAGGGTCGAGTTCGCCAACGGGGAACTGGTGGTGAAGGCGCCCAGGAGCAAGTCCATCTCGTTGTTCGGCTCTGGCGGATCGGTCGATGTGAAGGTGGACCTGCCGACGGATTCCCGGGTCGATGCGACGGCCACCGCGGACATCCAGACGCGGGGCCGGCTCGGCGCCTGCAAGTTCTCCACCTCATACGGGGAGATCAACATCGACCAGACCGGCGATTTACGGTCGCAGGCCTCCAGCGGTGACATCACGGTCAGCAAGTCCGTGGGCCACACGGACCTCACCACCGCCAATGGCAGGATCCGCGTCCACCAGATCGACGGAACCGCGGCGATCAGGACCACGAACGGTGCCATCACCGTGGGCGAGGTGACCGGCGAAGCCAGGCTGAACACCGCCCACGGCGACATCACGGTCGAACGCGCCCTCGCAGGTCTGCTGGCCAAGACCTCGTCAGGCAGCGCGCGGATCAGCCAGGTAGAACGTGGCTCCATCGTGCTGGAAAGCGCCTACGGCCAAATCGACGTAGGCATCCGATCCGGCATCGCCGCCTGGCTCAACCTGGACACCTCCTACGGCCACGTGCACGTCCCACTCGAACTGCGCGAACCTCCCGAACAAACCACACAAACCGTCGAGGTCAGCGCACGCACCAACTACGGCGACATCGTAATCAGCCGCACCCAACCCGCCTGATCACACAACCACCTGCCCACACAACCTGCCCAACCACACAACCTGCCCAACCACACGACCCGCCCGATCCACGACCACGACCACGACCACGACCACGACCACGACCACGACCACGACCACGACCAGCCTGACCACGCGACCTGCGTGAATGACAGGGCAACCCAAGCTGCGGGAGTTGCCTGACCAACGCGACCTACCGAATCCGCACACCGACAACGAACTGCTCAACCTGCGCAAATACCGATCTGGCTGAGGCACCTGACCGACGAGTCTGCGCGACCCGGGAAACTGTCGCTAGGAGCCTGACCCTACGGGTCTATGCGATGCGCGAAAGCTGCCGCTCGGAGCCTGAACTGACGATCTGCGCGACCTGCGCGACCTGCGCGATCTGCGCGATCTGCGCGATCTGCGCGATCTGCGCGATCTGCGAAAGCCTGTCCTTAGCTGCCTGACTTGCACGACCTCCCGGCGCGTGGCGTGTGCGACGTGCGTGATCCGGAGTGATCTACCTGACGTGCTTGACCTGACGGATCTCGGCGATCTGCGAAAACTGTCCGAGGCGTCTTACCGGCGCTCCCCGTCTCGACCTGCACAACCCGCATAACCCCGCGTGGTAACCCGCACGATTTCCACGACCACATAGCCCTACGTGAGCTGCGCGACCTGCAAGCGGTGCATGAGGTGTTCGACCCGTGCGAACTGCATGAGTTGCCTGACCCGAACGGTCTGGCCTGATCTTGCACGACCCTGCGTGAGCAGCGCGACTCGCCATAGATGTTCAACTCGCGCGAGTGGCGTGAGCTGCCCGACTCGCACGCTCCCCTGACCTGCGGCGAGCTACTCGACCTCGCGACCTGCCCCAGGCCCGCACAGACTCCCGGCCGGCGCGAGCTGCCCAAGTCACGTGGTCTGCCTGAGCCGCACAGCTCTGTGCGGTCTGGGCGGCACGCATGTGGTGCAGGGAGGTGGCTGGGCCTGAATGGGTTGTACGACTCCCACGAGATGTTGAGAGAAAGAGAAAAGGTGAAACATGAGCAAGTCGTCCATGGCGATCGAGGTGACCGGGTTGCGGAAGGCGTACCGGGACAAGGTTGTTCTCGATGGTGTTGATTTGTATGTTCCGGAAGGCGAGATCTTTTCGTTGCTGGGGCCGAATGGTGCCGGTAAAACGACCACTGTTCAGATTCTGACTACCTACATCGGGGCCGATGGTGGGGAAGTTCGGGTCGCGGGGCATGATCTGGCTCGGGAGCCGGGGGCTGTGCGTGCGGCGATCGGAGTCACGGGGCAGTTCTCGGCGGTCGACAATCTGCTTACCGGGGAAGAGAACCTGGTGCTGATGGCGGACCTGCATCATTTGGGTCGGAGAAAGGGCCAGCGACGGGTGGGTGAATTGCTTGAGCAATTCGATCTCGTCGAGGCGGCGAAGAAACCGGTCGCGACTTACTCGGGGGGAATGCGGCGGCGTCTCGATCTGGCGATGACCCTCGTCGGGTCGCCGCGGCTGATCTTCCTCGATGAGCCGACCACGGGGCTGGATCCGCGCAGCCGCCGCACGATGTGGCAGATCATTCGTGATCTCGCGACCAGCGGGGTCACCATCTTCCTGACCACGCAGTACTTGGAGGAGGCCGACCGGCTCGCCGATCGGATCGCGCTCCTGAATCACGGGAGACTCGTCGCCCAAGGCACTGCCACCGAACTCAAGCGTCGTATCCCCGGCGGTCACATCCGCCTGCAATTCGCCGACGAAATCGGGCTCGAATCGGCCGCCCTGGCCCTGCGCGGATCCTCTCGCGACGACGATGCCCTCACTCTCAACGTTCCCAGTGACGGCGGCATCCGATCGCTGAAAACCCTGCTCGGCCGGTTGGACGAACAATCCATCGAGGTCGACGCGTTGACCATCCACACCCCCGATCTCGACGACGTGTTCTTCGCGCTCACCGATCGCCACGCCCCAGCAAAGGAAGGAAATTCCCGATGAGTACGCTCTCCCACGCCGTGGCCGATTCGGTGACGATGACGCGACGCGATTTCCGGCACATGATGCGCTACCCGCTGATGGCCATCAGTCAGGTAATGACGCCGGTATTCATGATGCTGCTCTTCGTGTATGTGTTCGGGGGCGTGATGGGATCCTCGCTCACCACTTCCGCCTACATCGACTATCTCGCTCCCGGAATCCTGGTGATGGCGGTGGGGAGCGGGGCGGCTTCCACAGCCGTCAATCTGTCCACGGACATGACGGAAGGCATCATCGCCCGGTTCCGGATCATGGCCATCTCGCGCGCGTCGGTGCTGACCGGCCAGGTCATCGGGAGCATGATCCGGACGATGGTCAGCCTCGCGCTCATCATCGGGGTGGCGATGCTGATCGGTTTCCGGCCGGCCGCCGGGCCGATGGAGTGGCTGGGCGCGGCCGGGCTCCTCGCGTTACTCACGCTCGCGTTCACCTGGATTGGTGTCGCCATCGGTCTGGTGACCGGCAGCGCCGCCGGAGCCAACACCTCCGCGTTACCCCTGCAGTTCCTGCCGTTCCTCAGTAGCGCGTTCGTTCCGCCGGACTCGATGGCGAGCGGAGCGGCGTGGTTCGCGGAGTATCAGCCCTTCACGCCCATCATCGACACGCTTCGCGGACTGCTCATGGGCACGCCGACAGCAGACAGCGCCGGTACCGCGGTCGCGTGGTGTGCCGGCCTCGCCCTCGCTGGATATCTGTGGGCCCGAAAGGCGTATAACCGCGACCCCTCCCGGTAGCCGATCAGCTGATCACCGAGCAAGACGTCGTCCGCCGGCACGGGAATCGTGGTGGCGGATGGCGTGCATCCGCGATCGCTCCCGGTAGCCGGTCAGCGGTCACCGCGCAAGATGTCGTCCGCCCATCCGCCTGGCCGTGTGCCCGAGTGGCTTAGGGAACCGCCTGCAAAGCGGTGCGCACCGGTTCGATTCCGGTCACGGCCTCCAAGCCTCATCACGACAGCCTCGTGACGGCAGCTTCATGACGACGTGTGCCGCGTGGACAGCGCCACGCGGCACGCTTCGATGGCCTGTTACGACGTGCGGGTGTCGGTCCAGTCGGACTCGATGATCGTGTACGCGTTGGCGATGGTCCCGGCCTTCAGTCCAGCCTGGAAACCGCCTGGCTTGATCACGACGATCTCGCGAGCCAGTGCCCGTCCGGACTTCTCGTCGATGATCACGCGTTCCTGCAGGACGCCCTTGTTGGGATCGCCGACCTTGATCTGGGAATCGGTTTCGATGGCGATTGCCGTACCAGGACGGCCGGTGCTGTCGGTGACCTGGCCGAGGGAGGTGACGGAGGGGAGGGCGGCGAGCATGCGGAAGGCGGCGGCGCGGACCTGGGGGCTGACCGGGCCGTCGATGACCAGACCGCTCGCGACGCGGAACAGCCACGCGTCCTCGGACATGGGAAGGTTCGACTCGGTGTCGTGGCCTTCGTAGTACTTGAGGATGGAAGCCTTGAGTTCGGCCTCGTCGGACGGCAGGGCGCGCAGGTCGGCGAGGGTGACGTTGCGGCCCAGCCAGTAGATGTATTTGTTGTTGTAGCGGCTGGAATAGGGCTTACCCGCGGCGGTCGTTATCTGCTTGCCTCCGCCGATCGTCATCGTCGACGGCGAACCCGCCGCCTCCCACGCGGCCCGGTCGGCATCGGTGGCGGGCTTGAGGCCGAGAGACTGCGACGTGGACCACTGCCGCCCATCGGTGGTCCAGGTCTCGCCCTGGCTTTCGCTGGCCATGGCGTACCCACCCTCGACGCCGAGCAGCGACCGCGACTGGGTCTTGATGTGCCAGTACTTCCCGGTCGGGGCGGGCTGGCTCTCGGCGCTGGTCGCGGCCACCAGCAGGAGCTGCTTGGCGGAGATCTCGACCGGTGGCGCTTCGGCCTGGATCGTGGAGGGGGCCCGCGGCACCGTACCGGCCCCGATTCCGGAGCTGAAGACGGCCACGGCCGTGGCGGCCGCCGCGGCGCCGGCCAGGCCGAGGCCCCAGATGGGCTTGAGGTTCCTGCGCGGTACGGACCGGGCTTGGGCGAACGCGTGCGACAGTTCGGTTTGCCGGGTCCGCGGGTCGACCGGAACATCGCCGAGATGGGCGGGACGCGCGGCGCGCAATTCGTCGAGGGGGTTCACGACCACTCCTTCGTGAGCTGGACGCGGGACATCGCGGGGGTGATCGGTTCGAGTTCCTGCTCCAGGCGTTTCCGGGCGCGGTGCAGACGGACTCGGAAGGTGGTGACCGTGCAGCCGAGCACCCGGGCGGCGTCCCGCGGACTCAGGCCCTGCCAGGCGACCAGAATGAGGATTTCGCGGTCGTCTGTCGTGAGCCTGGCCATGGCCTTCAGGACGCCGAGGCGCTCGGCCACATGGTCGGCCACATCGCCGGAGACCCATTCGCGCATCTCCCGCGCTAGCCCTTCGCGGCGGATCTCGGCCCGGATGTTGTCGCGCAGCACGTTGCGGGCCACGCCGAGCAGCCACGGCAACGCGTGCTGCGGAACCTGGTCGAACTTCCGCCAGGCGATGGCGAACGTCTCGCTCACCACCTCGTCCGCCACCTGCCGCCCCGCGCGACTGACCACATAGGCCCACACGCGTTGCCGACATTCGTCGTAGATGGTGGTGAACCGTTCTCGATCGCTCGTCAACGCCCCAACCCCTCCGTGTCCCGGATAGTCATTTGACATGGGGAAGTGGCGGGAGAAACCAAAGTATTACCGTTAACCTCAAAAGATCTACCTGAAGGTGCCCAAGGGCCCGAACCGCTCAGCGTGCCGAGTGGGGGAACTCCGGGCAGCCACCGAGTATGCGCTGGGGACACCGAGCGAGCCGCTGACAGCCAGGTACAAGAGACCGATCAAGAAGCTTCCGCCGGAGGAGGATCGGCGCGAGGGATCCCGACCTTCCGGCCGCCTTACCGCTGAACCGGGCTCGTTTCCTCGGTGATCCACGTGAGGTAATCCGGGATGCCGTCCACGAGGGCGACCGCGACGATTTCCGGGGTGTCGTAGGAGTGCTCCGCGCGTACCGATCTGGCGAGTTCGTCGAAGAGTTCGGCTCTCGTCTTCAGCAGCAAGAGCCACTCCTCCGAGCGCTGCACCTGCCCCTCCCACCAGTACGTCGAGACAATCGGCCCGACCACCTGCGCACACGCGGCCAACCGCCCCCCGACCACCGCCCCGCAGATCCGGTCGGCCTCCTCCGCGCTCCCCGCCGTTACGCGCACCTCGATGTATTCGGCCATCCGCGAGCCCTTCATGAGGCGGCGACCACGCCCACCACTGCCAGGAGCAGGCCGGCGCCGGTGATCACCGATCCTATGATGACCGCTGTTCGCCTACCCCGACGTACGCCCGTCCAGTAGAGCACCACGTACGGCAGGAATCCGAGGCCGCCAACCCCAACGGCGGGAACGGCGAGCGCGGCGAGCAAGCCCGTGACACCGGTGGGAACCGCGCGGTCGCCGGAAGGGGTGAGCTGAGCCCGGATCACCTCGCCCGCGTCCGAATCGGGAGAGGCGTCGACGGGGACGGCAGGGCCGCCGGAATCGGGAAGGAAGCTGCCCTTGCAGTCATATCGCCCCTGGCCGAGGGACTCGCAGGAGACAACCGTCAGGGTTCCAGGGATCCCGACGCGGCCGGTGGCCAGCTCGATCGCGGACACCGACAGCGCGAGGGGCACGACGCAGACGCCCACCCAAAGGATCACGAGAATGATCTTCCCCACGAGGCCGGGGCCGCGTTTCGCGGGGGTGACCCCTTGGAGGGCGTCCAGGAATTCCGTCATGTGCCCAGTTTCCGAGGTCGAGCTTGTCGGCGACCTGCGCCCGACTTGGAATGCTCAGGCGAGGGATACGGCGGTAAAGCCGCCGCCGCCAAGCATTCTTTGGTACGGCATGCGATACCCCCAGCTCACACCGGGCAGGAACCAGCCATGACGAACGGGCCTCGCCGCGGCGACCCGCACGGCCGCCCCATCTCATGGATCTTCGTCACCGTGGTGGTCGTCGTCTTCACCACGGGCGGAATCGCATTGATCATGACGAACTGGCCGCTGTTCTGGACCTGCTTCGTGCTCCTGATCCTGGCCGCCCCCATCGGCCGCGCGATCCACATCACCGACGACAGGATCGAACTGCACTAGGAAGAGTGGTACCGCCGGTGCAGGGCGTGGATCTCTTCGGTGAGTTCGGCAACCGGCCCCTCCACCCGAATACCCGGCGCGACCTGCTGGATCGGCAACGCCTTGACCGGAGCAGGACCGACGCCGAGCTCGGCCAGCCATTCCACCAGTTGCGCCGAAGACGCCACATACACGATCCGGCCGAGGCCGACCCAGGCGTGAGCGGCCGAGCACATCGGGCAGTGCTCGCCCGAGGTGTAGACGGTCGCGAGGGCGCGTTCCTCAGCTGTGAGATGAGCGGCAGCCCATCGTGCGAGCTGGAATTCGGGGTGCAGGGTCTGATCCCCGCCCGTGTGGTCGCGATTGCGCTCCTCGGCGAGAGCGGTTCCATCGCCGGCGGCCAGCACCGAGCCGAACGGCTCGTCGCCCGCGTCGATGGCCTCAGCGGCGAGTTCGACGCAGCGGCGCAGGTGCCTGAGTTCGGATTCGTCGAAAGGCATCGGATTATCCGTCCGTCAGGCTGGTGGTTCGGTTCCGTCAAGAGATACCAGGTTATCCGTCCGTCAGGCTGGTCGAGGTCGCCACGACGGCGGCGAGGTGGCGGCGCATGGCGAGATCGGCCATTTCGGCGTCGCCGTCGCGGATGGCCTCGAAGATAGCCCGATGTTCGGCGCGGGCCTGGGCGGCACGCCCGGGAGAGACGGAGACGGCCAGGGCCTGGTCCTGAAGCACAGCGCGGAGATCCTCCACCAGGCGGGAGAAGAGAGGATTGCCGGTGGCGGAGGCGATGGCGATGTGGAAAAGCGCGTCGATCTTGATGCGGTCGGCGGGATCGTCGCTCTTGTCGAACTCCTCAACCAAGGCGGCCAGACCGTCGATGTCCTCCTGGGTACGGCGCTCGGCGGCCAGCCGAGCGGCGGGAACCTCCAGATGGCGGCGAACCTCGTTCAGCTGCGCGGGCAGGTAACGCCCGATGAGCAGCTGGGACTGCACCCGGGTGGCGGCGACGAACGTGCCCTTCCCCGCGTACGACTTCGTGAGGCCGAGCGCGTTGAGACTGTGCAGCGCCTCCCGGATCACCGAGCGGCTGACGCCGAAGGACTGAGCCAGGTCCGCCTCGGAGGGCAGCCTGTCGTCGACGGCGAAGTGGCGTGACTCGATGAGCTCGATGAGCTGGGAGCGCACGTGTTCGGCCGCGCTCTTGTGCTCGACCGGGACGACCTTCATTCCGGACGGTTCCTTTCGAAGGTGCCAAGCGTGGGGGGCTGGCGGTGACTGACCGCGCCTTTGACCGTCTCCCACCGTGCCACGCAGGGGCGTCCCGCGGCGAGATGCATGGTGCGATCCGTGACATCCATGATGATGCCCGCGATGGTAGCGGTGCGCTCGCGGGGGTGAAGTGCCTCGTTGGGGTGCTGGCAGACGCTGGACGGGTGGTCGACGTGGTCGGCGAGGACCTGCTTCATGTCATCGACGGACAGCACGCCCGAGGAGCTGAGGCCGCTGGTGATGTTGCGCAGCCGGTCAAGGGTGTGCGGCTTGCGCTTGGCGTAGAGGTCCTCGCCGGTCAGATCCGTGGCGCGGAAGTGGTTGGCGTGGGTGATCTGGCCGTTGCCGGGAGAAAGGCGGCGCACGCCGTCGGGACGCGGCGCGGTCTCCAGGTCGACGGCGAAGCCGGTGTCGTCGGCGAGCAGGTAGTTGGCCGACAGCGCGCGTTCGGCGGAGGCGATGACCTCGGCCGCGTCCCGGGCCGACTCGCTGTCGAGCGCGGTCCGCAGCAACACGTGGTACGGCACGCCGATCCGCCCCTCGTCCCCATCGCTGACCAGCGTGTTGGTGCAGAGCCCGAGACCGGCCTCGTTCATCCCGACCTTGGCCAGCAGCCCGGCCTCGACCAGGGTGACGAAGGAGGGCCCGTCGTCGCGGGTCACTTCGAGCACGGTCGCGGTCTCCTGAGCGTGCAGCAGCCAGTCCCAGTTCTGGGCGACGATCATCGTACCGGTGGTCGTGCGGTGCGGCTGTAAGGCGAATGACGTGCACTCGTGCGGGATGCCGGTGTCCCCGGCGGCGAACATGATCTCGCTGCGGGTGTTGAGCGCGAGGATCTCCTCCAGGTCGACGCCCGCGCCGGCGGCGATGCCGCGCATCTCGGCGATCAGGGCCGGGGCGAAGTCGTCGATGGTCTTGGTGAAACGGGCGGCGTGCCGCCGTACGGTGGCCCAGTCCCAGCCCGCGTAGTGCTGGAAGACGCGCTCGTAGGCCGCGATGGAGCGGTGGATTCGGTCGCGGGCCAGGGTGCCGTACTGCGAGCCCCGCTCGGCGGGAGGGCCAGCGACGCGGACGACAGGGAACGTGATGCCGCTCGTGCGGTGCATGGAAGAGGCCGCTCCCTTGGGTCACTTACCGTGGACATGCCATGAAGGCAGGAGTCCAGGATGCCTGGCTGTCAGACATGTTGATTCTGGGACGAGCGCTCTGAAAGTGTCAACTAGCGACATTTACGGGCAGAACACCCTTGCAAATGGCCGAGACGCAGGGTCATGATGTCAGGCAGTCCGACAGGTTGGAGTGATTGTGACATCCGTGCTGATCGCCGGCGGTGCCAGCGGCATCGGAGCCGCGACCGTGACACGGCTGCGCGCGGCCGGAGCCGGAGTGCACGTGGCCGACATCGACGCTGCGGGGGCCGCCGAGGTCGTCAAAGCGGAGCATCCGGGTCTGGGCACGTCGTCGTACTGCGATCTGTCGACCCCGGAAGGGCCTGGCCAGGCGGTCGCCGACGCGCTGGCCGCGCACGGGCGGCTGGACGCGGTCGTGTTCTGCGCCGGGTTACTGGTGGAGACGGAGCTGGCCGATTTCACGGTGGCCGAGTGGGATCGCACGATGGCCCTCAACCTGCGCGCTCCGTTCCTGATGGCTCAGGCCGCCGCGCCCGCGCTGGCGGCTTCGCCGCATGGCCGGGTGGTGCTGACCGGGTCCACGGCCGCGTTTCGTGGTGGCGGCGGGTCGTTCGCGTACGCCGCCTCGAAGGGTGGGCTGGTGGCGCTGACCAGGTCGCTCGCGGTGGCGCTCGGCCCGGATGGGGTGACCGTCACGTGTGTGTGTCCCGGGTGGATCGACACGCCGTTCAATGATCCGTACTGGCAGCGGGTGGGTGGGCGTGACGGCGCCCAGCAGGCGCTGGAAGCCCGGATCCCGCTCGGGGCGCAGGGCGAGCCCGACGATGTGGCCGCGGTGATCGAGTTTCTGGTGTCGCCCGGATCCCGTTACCTCACCGGACAGGCGGTCGTCGTCGACGGCGGCCTGCTCGCGTCCTGAATCTGGAGCCTGCCATGACCGACCTGCTGACCGAAGCCACCGTCTCCCTCGACCTGGCCCGGCGGATCGCCGCCGCGGCCGAGGCGGAGGCGCGGCGGCTGGGCAAGACAATGGGCGTCGCCGTGGTGGATCGCAGTGGCCAGATCATCGTGGCGAGCCGGATGGACGGCGCGAGCCCGGTCGCCCTGCAGCTGGCGATCGACAAGGCTTTCACGGCCGCCGCGTTCAACGCCCCTACCGACGCGTGGGGCGAAGTTACCAAACCGGGCGCCGCCGACTGGGGACTCACGTCCGCGCTCGCCGGCCGGATCGTGATCTTGGCCGGCGGCCTGCCGATCCGGGTGGACGGGCAGCTGGTCGGCGCGCTGGGCGTCAGTGGCGCCGCTCCCTCAGTCGACCTCGCCTGCGCGCAAGCGGGACTAACCGCCCTAACACCCAAGTAACCATCCAAGGAGAGTCCATGTCGCTGGCTCAGCGAAAGGTCGTCGTGCTCGCCTATCCGCGCTACCAGGAGCTCGACTTCTGGTACCCGGTGCTGCGCAGCCGCGAGGAGGGGGCGACCGTGCACATCGTCGGCGAAGCCACCGAAAGCATCCTCGGCTACCCGGTCATCCCCGACACCGAAACCGTGGATCCCGCCCAGATCGCGCTGATCGTCGCTCCTGGCGTGGCCGCCGGAGAGCGCCCGCTCGCCTCGGCCGACCAGGTCGCGCTGGTCTCCGCCGTGCACGCGGCGGGCGGCCTGGTCGCCGCGGTCGGCAATGGAGCCGAGGTGATCGACACCGCCCTGCCGGACCAGAACGACCGGATCATCCGGGCCGATGGCACCGACGACCTGGCCCCCTTCTTCGGCACCATCCGCAGCACGCTGACACAGGAGTAGCCCCCATGGAAGTCTTCAGGACCGTTCTCGGTGATGTCTCGCCGGAGAAGTCCGGCATCATCCTCACGCACGAACATCTGCTCTACGGGTACCCGGGCGCCGAGCTCGACCACCGCACCGTGCTCGACTACGAGAACAATGTCGCGTTCATCGCCGGGCAGGTCAGCAAGGGCATGGCCGACCACGGGTACGGCACGCTGGTCGACATGACGCCGCCCGAGGTGGGGCGGCATCCGGAGTTGATGGCGGAGGTGGCGCGCCGTACCGGACTGAACGTGATCGCGATCACGGGGTTCTTCCCGGAGCGCATGGGCGTGCCGTACTACTGGCGGCGGCAGACCGTGGCGGAGCTGACCGACTTCTTCGTCAAGGATCTGACCGAGGGCATGGTGTTCGCCTGGCAGCAGACGCCGTACAAGGCGGGGGCTATCAAGATCGCGACCGGGCAGGAGAGCGTGACGCCGATGCCCAGCCCGATCGGGCCGAACGGGCGGCGCATTCACGAGGTCGAGGACCGGGTGATCCGGGCGGCCGGGCGGGCGTCGCGGATTGTCGGATGTGCGGTGAACACGCACACCGACCCGATGGACTACCGGGTCACCAACCCGGGGATCGAGCAGCTCGACATCCTCGAAGAGGAGGGCGCGGACCCGGCGAAGGTGATCATTGGGCACGCGTTCGTGGAGCCCAACGACGACCAGCTGCGCGAGATCCTTAACCGGGGCGCGAACGTGCAGATCGACCACATCGGCATTCCGTGGCGGGTGGAGACGGCCGAGGAGCTGGACGAGCTGATGGCCAACGCGCTGGTCGGGCTGCTTGAGGATGGTTTCGGCAGCCAGATCGTGCTTTCCTACGACCGCTGGTTCTACAACCCGCGCTCCGACGTGACCGAGTCGGACCCGCAGCTCGCCAACGAGCGGGTCGACCTGGGCTACCTGTTCACCCATTTCATCCCGCGGCTCAAGGGCAAGGGCGTCACCGACGAGCAGATCCAGGCGATCCTCGTCGACAACCCGCGCCGCATTCTTTCGATCAAGGTCTGAGGAGCGAGAGTGCAGCTCACCGAGGCACGCGTCATCGTGCTCGTCGAGAATCTCTACCAGGAGCTGGAGCTCTGGTATCCGGTGCTCCGGTTCCGCGAGGAAGGCGCGGACGTGCGGGTGGTCGGCCCCTCCGTGGACGAGGTGTACGCCAGCAAACTGGGCTATCCCGCCCGCGCCGATCTGACGGTGGCCGACGTCGATCTGGACTCGGTCGACGCGGTGATCATCCCGGGCGGGTTCTCGCCGGAGTATTTGCGCAGAAATCCGGACATGGTCAAGCTGGTCCGGGACGCCGACGCGAAGGGGCTGCTGGTCGCGGCGATCTGCCACGCCGGGTGGCTGCTGGCGACGGCGGGCATCGTCAAGGACCGGGACGCGACCTGCGTGATCACCATCAAGGACGATGTGATCAACGCGGGGGCGCGGTATGTGGACGAACCCGTCGTGATCGATGGCAACCTGATCACGTCGCGGCTGCCCAACGACCTGCCGGAGTTCTGCGCGGCGATCAAGGACGCGTTGCTGGCGCGGGATCCGGCCAAGGCCAGCGCGCTGCCGGCGGCGGCGGACCCGCCCGCGTCCTCCCCCGCCTACAACGCGACCGCGATCCTGAAGAACCGCGCCGCGGGTCCCGGGTCGGCCAACTACCGCGCCTACGCGGTTCTCGAAAACTAACGGACGTTAAGGTCAGACATGAAGGTTGACGTCCATCACCACGCGATATTTCCGAAATATCGTGATCGGCTGGCCGAGCTGGGGATCGGCGCGCAGCCTGGCATCGGGCTGCCCGAATGGTCGGCGCGGGCCTCGCTGGCGATGATGGACCGAGTCGGCATCGACCTGGCGATCCTGTCGGCCGGCTCGCCGGGGTTCTTCTTCGGCGACGCCGGCCTGGCCAGGGAGTTGTGCCGCCAGACCAACGACGACCTGGCCGCGACGGTCGCCGCCCATCCCGGGCGGTTCCTGGCTTTCGTCGCGATGCCGCTGCCGTCCGTCGAGGACGCGCTGGCGGAGCTGGATCGGGTCGGTTCCGGCAAGGCGTTCGCCGGGATCGGGTTGCTGACGAACTACGCCGGTCGATACCTGGGCGATCCGGCCTTCGACCCGCTGCTGGCCGAGCTCAACCGGCGGGGTTCCGTCGTGCACGTGCACCCGACCCTGCCTGTGCACTACCCCGCCGCCAAGATCGACCTGCGCCCTTCCCTGATCGAGTACGTCTTCGACAGCACGCGCGCCCTCGTCAACCTCATGCTCAACGGGGTTCCGGACAGGTTCCCGCAGATCCGCTGGATCTTCTCGCACTGCGGGGGCACGGCGCCGTTCCTGGCCGGACGCCTGGCCATCGCCGAACCCCTGCCGGAACTGGCGAAGGTCGACGGCGTCTACCGGACAATGCGCTCGTTCTACTACGACTTCGCGCTGGCCACCACGCCGTACGCGCTGGGTTCGGTCGCCCTCCTGACCGGCGACGAACGCCTGCTGGTCGGCTCCGACTTCCCGTTCGTGGACGCGGACACCGTACACGCCTGCTTCGACGAGGCGAACGATGTGCTCGGCCCGACATCGATGCAGGTCGTAGCTGTGGACAATCCCGCGCGCCTGTTCAAGGAGGTGATCTGATGACCCAGTTCGATCTTCCATTGGAGCAACTCAGGGCCTATCGCTATCCATATCCGGAACCATCGGATTTCGAGGAGTTCTGGGCGAAGACGCTGAAGGAGACCGGCAGCCTTAACCCGGAATTCACGCCATACGACGGCGAATTGCGGACCGTGGACGCCTTCGATGTGACATTCGCCGGGTATGGCGGTGACCCGATCAAGGGCTGGCTGCTCCTGCCGGGGAATCGCACCGGACCCGTGCCCACCGTTGTCGAATATCTCGGATATGGCAGCGGGCGCGGCATTCCACTGGAGTCCCTGGCGTACGCCTCCGCCGGATACGGGCACTTCGTGATGGACACCCGAGGACAGGGCAGCAGCTGGCGCGCGGGCGACACCGGCGACCCCTCGGCGACCGGACCCGCCGTGCCCGGATATATGACCCGAGGCATCACTGATCCACACGATTACTACTACCGCCGCCTTTATGTCGACGCGATCCGCGCGGTCGACGCCGCCAAGGCCCATCCCGACGTGGACGGCACCCGTATCGCCGTCACCGGCCGCAGCCAGGGCGGCGCGTTGTCCCTGGTCACAGCGGGAATCCGGGACGACATCGCGGGCGCCATCCCGCACGTCCCGTTCCTGAGCGCCTTCCGCCGCGGCACGGCCATCACCGACCGCGAGCCGTACGCCGAGATCGTCCGCTGGTGCTCCATCCACCGCACCAAACACGAGACCGCCTTCGCCACGCTCGACTACTTCGACGCCACCGCGTTCGCGGCCCGCGCGACCTGCCGGGGTTCGTTCTCGGTGGCCCTGATGGACGGGGTCTGCCCTCCTTCCACCGTGTACGCGGCCTTCAACGCGTACGGCGGGGACAAGGACATCACCGAGTGGCCGTACAACAACCACGAGGGCGGCGGGCCGCAAGATCAGCTCCGTACGGTCCACGTCCTGCGCCAGCTTTTTGGGTAAAAACTCTCAATCCCCGCTTAAAGCTGCTTAATACACCAAAACGTGACAAATAAGATACAGCCTAGAGCCTTGTTCAGCTCTGGGGCCGGAAGTCAGAATTCAAACCTGCCAGACAAGCAGACAGTCTGATTAGCAGAGAAGGAGTTGGAGTGAAGGCCGCACTGCTCTACGGGCACAACGACCTGCGCATCGAGGATGTGTCAGAGCCTCGCGCCGGGACCGGCGAGGCGGTCGTCGCCATCCACGCCTCCGGCGTCTGCCCCAGCGACATCCGCAGCTACACCGGTTCCGGCGCGGCCAAACGAGCCCCCTGGACCCCCGGCCACGAGGTCGCCGGCGTGATCAGCGAACTCGGCGAGGGCCCGACCGGCGGCTTCGCCGAAGGCGACCGGGTGGTGCTCGACTGGCGCGGCGTCTGCGGGCGCTGCCACGAGTGCACCCGGGGCGCGGCCAACTTCTGCGAGAACCTGGTGAAGTTCCCCATCGCCGGGTTCGCCGAGGCGACCGTGCTGCCGGTGACCCAGCTGCGGAAGGTGCCGGACGGCCTGAGCCTGGAGGCGGCCTCGTTCTGCGAGCCGCTGGCCTGCGTGGTCAACGCGCATCGGCAGCTGCCGATGCCGCTGACCTGCAACGTTCTCGTCATCGGAGCGGGACCGATCGGGCTGCTGCACACCCAGGTGGCGCGCTCCCGGGGAGCCCGCGTGATCGTCGCCGACCTGAAGCCCGAACGGCTGGAGACCGCCCGGAGCCTGGGCGCCCACGACACGATCGAGGGCTCCGACCGGGAAGCCATACTCAACCTCACCGAAGGGCGCGGCGCCGATGTGGTCATCGTCACCGTGGGTGCCCCCGCCGTGATCTCCGCCGCGTTCGAGCTGGTCGCCCGCAACGGCGCCGTCAACCTGTTCGCCGGAACCCACCCCAAGGGCGTCGTCGAGCTCAACCCCGACGTCCCCCACTACGACCAGGTCGCCATCACCGGCAGCCACGACTTCATCCCGCACGACTTCGCCACCGCGCTCCGCCTCCTGGAGTTCGGCCTGGTCGACGTCGCTCCCCTGATCAGCCACCGCTTCTCGCTCGACTCGGTGGCCGACGCCTTCGAGACCACAAAGCAGCAGAAGGGTCTCAAATCCCTAGTCGTGTCCGAGCTCTGAGACCCCGTTCTCCCCCACCTGAGGAAGTCATGACCCACACCAGCTGGCCGCGCCGCCGGATGCACCACGTCTTCGCCCCCGACGGCCGGGCCGTCATCGCCGCGATGGACGCCGGGATCAAGGGCGTCGCCCCCGGCCTGGAAAACGGCCGCGCGGCAGTCCGGCGCATCGTCGACGGCGGCGTGGACGCCATCCTCGCCACCATCGGCCTGGCCCGCGCCGCCGCCGCCGAACTCGGCGGCACCGGCCTCATCCTGGCCCTGGACAGCGAGATCCCCTCCGCCCAGTACGGCGTGAGCCAAGCCGTCCGCTGGGGCGCCGACGCCCTCGAACTCAAGGTCTTCCCCGGCAACCCGTCGGTCACCAAACTCGGCGAACTCCGCGAACTCTGCGCCGAAGCTGACAAATACGGAATGCCGGTGATGGCCGAACCGATCCCGGTGTCGTTCAAGGACGTCGAAGCTCACACGCTGACGAACGTCGCCAACGGCGCGCGCCTGTCCTCCGAGGCCGGCGCCGACTTCGTCAAGGCGCAGTATGTCGGCACCGTGGACGAGTTCCGCAGCGTGGTCGAGGGCTGCCTGGTCCCGGTGCTCGCTCTGGGGGGTCCGATGAAGCCCACCCCGGTGCACGCTCTCCAGATGGCGGCCGACGCCGTCGAGGCCGGAGCGCGTGGCGTCGTCTACGGGCGCAACATCGTCGAGGCCGAACGCCCGGATCGCATGGTGGCCGCGCTGGTGGAGATCGTCCACGGCGGCGCGAGCGTCAAGTCCGCCGCAAAACACCTCAACCCGCCGCTCGGTTAATCAGAAACCCGTCCCACAGCCAGCCGCATAGCCGCCGACCAGACGACTCACCGCTGCGGCTGTCCAGATCACGACTTTTCCTCATTAATAGGAGGGCCGATGTCTACTCAGCACGCCGCTGTCTTCTATGGGAGCAGGGACATTCGCGTCGAAACCCTGCCGATTCCCGAGCCGGGGCCCGGGGAGGTGCTGATCCGGGTCGGTGCGGCCGGGATCTGCGGGAGCGACGTGCTGGCCTTTCGCGGGCTCGGGCCGTGGCAGCACAGTGCGGACAAGCCCGGACGGGACGGGCATGAGCTCGCCGGTGAAGTGGCTGCGCTCGGGGCCGGAGTGACCGGGCTCTCGGTCGGGCAGCGGGTGGCGGTCGAGCCGAAGCACCTGATTAATTGCGGGGTTTGTCCGGCGTGTGCGGCGGGGCGTACGCATCTGTGTCAGCGGCGGGGTTACGTCGGTGACACGCATGTGACCAGCGAAGGCTTCGCCGAGTATGACCTGTGTCCGGCCGAGCGTGCGCATCCACTGCCTGATCATGTCTCGCTGGCGGCGGGGGCGATCCTGGACTGTTACGCGTGCGGCGTGCACACGTACAACCTGGTGGAGACCCCGCCGGGGAGCACGGCGGTGATTCTGGGCGCGGGCACGATGGGGCTCACCATGGGCCAGGTCGCGCGGTCGCATGGGTTGAAAGTGCTGCTCACCGGGATGAGCCGGGAGTCGCTCGACCTGGCGATCAAGGCCGGGGCCGCCGACGAGGTGGCGCTGGTCGGGACCGAGGACGTGGCCAAGGCGACGGCCGAGTTCACGCAAGGGCGTGGCGCCGATCTGGTCGTGGACGCGGTGGCCATATCGGAGATCACCCTCCAGCAGTCGGTGGAGCTGGTCACGCCCGGGGGGCAGGTCTGCGTGCTGGGCGTCTATCCGGAGCCGCCGCGGCTCGAACCGCATCTGGCCTACGTCAAAGAGGTCTCGCTGCACTGGTCCAACAGCTACGGGACCTTCCGGGGCGTTTCGGAGTACGCGACCGCGCTCGATCTCGTGGCCTCCCGGACGGTCGCCGCCGACGCGCTCATCACGCATCGCTACCCGCTGGACCGCATCGTCGAGGGCTTCGTCGCCGCCGACGAGAAGGACCGCTCGCTCGCCATGAAAGTCCTCATCCAACCCTGACGGAGGTGATCCCGTTGTCATACCTACTCACCGTCGACCAAGGTTCCAGCGGGACCAAGGCCGCCGTCTTCGACACCGATGGGCATTTGCTGCGACAAGCCGCCCGCCGGACCGTGATCGACCACCCTGACGTCGTCGCCGCCGAAGCCGATCCCGAGCGCTGGTGGCTGGCCTTGGTCGAGTGCGTACGCGATGTGCTCAACGGCCCCATCCCCGCCGAACTGATCGGCGCGGTGGCGGTCTGCGGCTTCATGCACACCCTGGTTCCCGTCGGCGAGGACGGCACGGTGACCGGCCCCGCTCTGCTCTGGCCCGACCAACGCCCGTTGGCCGACGGCTCCTGCGTCGAACGAATGCGCTGGTGGGTGGCGGAGAACCCGGAAGCCGCCGCCAGAACCCGCTGGTACCTCCCGGTCAAAGACTTCCTCCGGTACCGCCTGACCGGACAAATCGCCACCGACCGCTACGACGCAGGAGGCACCGGCTTCACTGAGCCAAGATCACCTCGCACAAGCTCACACCAGCCCTCACCCGCAAATGTGCATATTTCGCCCGACGCCAGGAATGCGTCACGCGAGCCGCACGCCTGGTCCCCCGCCGTGGCCGCATATGCCGAAATTTCGGTACAACAGCTGCCGCCGATTCATGAGCCGCTTGACCTCGCGGGCGAGATCACCCCCAAAGCGGCCACCCTGACCGGTCTGGCCGTCGGAACCCCGGTGGCCGTCGGGACCGGCGACTGGATGGCGACCCTTCTCGGCGCAGCCGCCGTACTCCCGCAAAGGGCTTGTGTCTATCTCGGCACAGCGGGAGCCATCGGCGGATTCGCCTCCCCGCAAACCGCCGCCAACCTCACAGAACCCCTCTGCTTCGCCGCCACCACCGCGACCGGCTCCGCCCTCACCTGGCTGGCCGACCTGATCGGCGACGACGCCCCCACCCTCGCCACCGCCGCCGAAGAAGTCCCCCCAGGCGCGCGCGGCGTGAAATTCCTCCCCCACCTGATGGGCGAACGCGGCGACGCCCCCCGCCCGTCGGCCCGAGGCGCCCTCCTCGGCCTCACCCTCGCTCACACCCGGGCCGACCTGGCCAGATCCGTGCTGGAAGGCACGGCCATGTGGCTGCGCACGATCTCCGCGACCGAGCTCGACCGCCGTGACCCGGCCGAACTCGTCGCCGTCGGCGGCGGAGCCCGGAGCGGGATGTGGCTGCGGATCCTGGCCGCCGTGCTCCAGCGCGACTTGCTCGTGCCGGAGACCACCGAGGCAGGCCTGCTCGGTACGGCCATGATCGCGGCCACCGCGATCGACCCCAGCGGCGACGAGGGCGTGGCAGCCCTCATGGACCGATGGGTGCGAACCACCAGAACCGTGCCCGCCGAGCCGGATCTGGTGCGGAGGTACCAACCGCTCTACGAGGAGTTCCAGCTGGCCGAAGTCATGGCCAGAAACAACCTGGAACCCCACAAGTCGTCACGGCCGGTTCCCGGACGTGGACGTCCCCGGTAGCCCGGCCGCCAAGCCGTGCACCTAACCCACACAACGCAAAGCGCGCGGGGGCGCTCATACACCGCTACCGAGAACGCCAGGCCAGGAGTGAAGATGCAACACCGATGGAGAATTCTGACGGCGACGTCCGCCGCGGCGGGCCTGCTATTGCTGTCCGCCTGCGGGGAGGACACCCCCGCCCCCGCGACCGGTGGCGAGGTCACCGGAGCCATCGACGTCTGGATGGGCGACCCGATCGGCGCCACCCAGCAGCCGGTGGTCATCCAGCTCGCCAAGGACTACGAGACCGCCCACCCGGGCACCAAGGTCAATCTGCGCTTCCTCGGCGCGGACGCGCACAAGACCTATCTGACCAGCATCGCGGGCGGCACGGTGCCGTGCGTGGCGCTGATCGGCAACACCTGGAGCCCGGAGTTCGCGGGTCTCAAGGCGCTGGAGCCGATCGCTCAGGATCCGGCGTCGATGCAGGGCACCTACACGCAGAGCATGATCGACTCGACCGTGCTCGACGGGGTTTCCTACGCGGTGCCGTACGACACCGGGGTGCGCGCCCTCATCTACCGCAAGGACCTCTTCGACGCGGCGGGGCTCGCGGCGCCGAAGACCTGGGATGAGGTGCTGACCGCGGCGACGACCGTGCAGAAGGCCAACGAGGGCGTCAACGGATTCGGCATCGTCGGCGGGAACCAGTGGTACTGGCTGCCGATGATCTGGAACTGGGGCGGCGAGATCGCCACCAACTCCGGCGGCGCCTGGACCGCGAAGGTCAACTCGCCGGAGGCCATCGCGGCCTTCACCTTCTACGCCGAACTGCTGACCAAGCACAAGCTGGCGCCGGAGGGCTCGGTGACCTGGCAGGGCGCCGACGCGGCCAAGGCGTTCGCGCTCGGCCAGGTGGGCATGATGGTGGGCGGCAGCTGGGACCTGAAGACGATCATCGCGCAGAACCCGGGCATGGAGGCGCAGCTCGCCACCGCGCCGATGCCCAGCGGCCCCGGCGGCAACAACGACACCTTCGCCGGGGGCAGCAACCTGGCCATCTTCAAGGGCTGCACGAACAAGGCGACCGCGAAGAGCTTCGTGGACTTCATGATGCGGACCGACAACCTGGTCCCGGTCACCACCAAGATCGGCCTGCTGCCGGCCACCACGGACGCCCTGGAGAAGGAGCGCACCACCGGCTCGTTCTCCGCGCCGCTGCTCAAGGCCTACGCCGAGCAGGCGCCGAACACCCGGTCGATCCCGGCCGTGTCCACCTGGGGCAAGGTGGAGGGCACCGGTGCGATCGTGAACGCGATGCAGTCGATCATGAATGGTCAGAAGACGGCCGAGGCGGCCATGCAGGAGCTGGCCGGCCAGATTGACGCGGCGATCGGTCAGCAATGACCCTCACCGCACAGGAGAACCGGGAGGCGGGCGCGCCCCAGCGCGCTCGTCCCCCCCGGCGCTCCCTCCGCCTCGACCGGTTCGGCCTGCCCAGCCTGCTGCTCGCCCCGCTGCTCGCGGTGGTGGTCGGGGTGGTCGGCTACCCGATCGTGCGAACCATCTGGCTCTCCTTCCACGAGGGCGAGTATCTGATCTCGGGCCCGTTCAACGGCCTGGACAACTACACCGCGCTGTTCGAGGACCCGTACTTCGTGGCCGCGCTGATCCGCACGACGATCTTCGCCGTGGTCTGCGTCTGCTGCACCCTGCTGATCAGCCTGGCGGTCGCGCTGGTGCTGGACGTGGGGTCGTGGCTGACCAGGATCGTGACGGTGATCGTGCTGCTGCCGTGGGCGATGCCCCGGGTGGCGTCCGGCATCGTCTGGAAGTGGATCTTCAACGATCAGTACGGCATCGCCAACTGGCTGCTGGTCAGCCTGGGCTTCGACCAGTTCCAGGGTTACGCCTGGTTCAACAGCGGGGTCAGCTCGCTGGTGGCGATCACCATCGCGGTGGTGTGGCATTCGGTGCCGTTCATCGCGATCTCGATGCTGGCGGGGTTGCGGGCGACGCGCGGTGAGGTGCTGGAGGCGGCCCGGGTGGACGGGGCGAACTTCATGCAGCTGCTGCTGCGGATCCGGCTGCCGATGATGAAGCCGCTGCTGACCATCCTCGGGGTGATGTCGACGATCTTCGCCTATCAGTCGTTCGACCACTTCCTGGTGATGACGACGCCGCCGGGCGGGCCGAGCCACAGCACCGAGGTGTTGTCGCTGCTGACCTGGTTGCAGGCGTTCACGGTGCTCGATCAGGGTGCGGCGGCGGCGATGGCGGTGGTCACCTTCGTGCTGCTTGCCGGGATCACGGCGGTCTATGTGCGGCTGTCGAAGGAGGACAAGTGACGAAACGTGTGCTCCTTTACGGCGCGATGCTGGGCATTGTCGTGGTGAGCCTGTTCCCGTTCTTCTGGATGGTCGTCACGTCCCTCAAGCCGGACGCGGACATCTTCACGAAGACGCCGGAGTTCCTGCCTACTTCGCCGATCTTTGACCGGTATCTGCATTTGTTCGATGGTCCGGTGCCGCGGCAGTTCCTCAACTCGGTGCTGGTGGCCGGAGCGACGACGCTGATCACCGGGGTGATCGCGCTGCTGGCGGGGTACGCGCTGGCGCGGTACAAGATCCCGCTCAGGCGTTACCTGCTGATCGTGATCCTGTCGATCCAGATGTTGCCGCAGACCGTGCTGGTGATCCCGCTGTTCGTGGTGTTGCGCAACACCGATCTGCTGGGGACCTATCAGGGGCTGATCCTGTCCCATCTGGCGCTGACGGTGGGGCTCGCGACGTACATGCTGCGGAGTTTCTACCTGGACATCCCGGTTGAGCTGGAGGAGTCGGCGATGGTGGACGGCGCGAGCCGGTTGAAGGCCGTCCGGCTCGTGGTGTTCCCGCTGGTCTGGCCTGGGCTCGCGGCCAGTTCCATCTACGGATTTATCACCTCTTGGAATGAGCTGATGTTCTCGGCCACCTACATGCAGCAGTCGGAGCGGGAGACGCTGCCGGTCGCGTTGCAGCAGTACTTCTCCAGCTACTACTCGGACTGGGGCGGCGTGATGGCGGCGAGCGTGATCTTCACGATTCCGGTGGTGGTGTTCTTCCTGCTGGTCCAGAAGCGGCTGATGCAGGGCATGGTCGCGGGCGCCGTCAAGGGCTGACCCCGCTAGAGAGGATTCATTGTGTTGAAGCTTGGCGTGCTGGGCGTGGGCGCGATCGCCACCGTCGACTACGGGGTGCTGCCCAACCTGCACCACATCGCGGACAAGGTTGAGCTGGTGGCGCTGGCCGATCCCGTTGAGGAGCGGGTGATCGACGCGGCGAAGCGGTTCGGGGCGGCGGAGACGTACTCCTCGCTGGAGGCGATGCTCGACGGTGCGGACATTGACGCGGTGCTGAACCTGACGCCGATCCCGGCGCACGGGTCCACGTCGCTGCAAATCCTGCGGGCGGGCAAACATCTCGCGACGGAGAAGCCGCTGGCCACGACGATGGCCGACGCCGACGCCATCATCGAGGCGGCGCGGGAGGGCGGGCTGAAGGTCGTCTGCTCGCCGCCGAACATGCTCTATCCGACCAGGATCGAGGCCGCCCGGCTGATCCGCGAAGGCCGCATCGGGAAGGTGGCGTTCGCGAAGGTCCGCGCCTCGCACGGCGGCCCGGCGTCGATGATGAACTGGCCGACCGACCCGACCTGGTTCTACCAGGAGGGCTCGGGGCCGCTCTTCGACGTCGGCGTGTACGGCATCACGGAGGTGCTTGGCCTGCTCGGCCCGGCCAAGCGGGTGAGCGCGTTCTCGGGCATCACCGAGCCGACGCGGGTGGTGCGTTCCGGGCCTTTCGCGGGCAAGGAGATCACGGTCACCACCGATGACAACACGCTGATCATGCTCGACTTCGGGGGTGGGACGTTCGCGGTGGTGGACGGGACGTTCAACGTGAACGCCGCGAAGGGGCCCCGGCTGGAGGTGTTCGGGCGGGCCGGCACCCTCAACCTGCCCAACAACATCAACCAGAACGGCGGGCGGACCATCGACCTGTTCCTGCTGGACGCGGTGGGCGGGCTGAGCGGGTGGATCGATGTGGATCTCGCGCACCTGGAGCCCGCGCAGCAGCGGGTGGACAAGCTGCGGCGGGCGCTGCTGGTCGATCATCTCGCCGATCTGGTGGCGGGTACGGCGACCGAGGTGATGGGCGCCGATGTGGCCAGGCACGCGTTGGAAATCATGCTCAAAGCGCACGAGTCCGCACGAAGTGGACGGGCGATCGAGCTGGAATCCAGCTTCTGATACTCGGAGCCGCCGGAGGGCAATGAGGCCTACCGGCGGCTTCGGCATGCTCGGCCCGGTTCCCCGTGGGAAAGACTATTCTTACCGGATCATCACACCGAGCGTGCGGGCCGATGCCCCCGGAGGTCCTGAGATATGGCACAGGGCTCATTGCGTCCGCAGAAGACGGCCATGCTGGTGGCCCAGCGCATCGTCGCGGACATCAACCGCCGGGGCAACACCGTCGGTGACCGGTTACCGCCGGAGAAGGTGATGCTCGACACGTACGAGGTGGGTCGTGGGACCCTGCGCGAATCCCTCCGGTTCTTGGAACTCCAGGGGGTGCTCTCGCTCAAGCCGGGTCCCGGCGGCGGGCCGGTCGTGCAGCAGCCCGACGCGACCAGCCTGGCCACCACGCTCACCCTGCTGCTCCAGTTCGAGCACGCGCCGTTCCGCACGATCAACGAGGCCCGCTCCAGCCTGGAGCCGATGATCGCACACCTGGCCGCCGAGCGGCTGAGCGCGGAGCAGCTCGCCGGGCTCAAGTCCAGCCTCGACACCATGGGCGATCACCTGGACGACCAGAACGTCTTCCTGGCCGAGAACGAACGTTTCCACGAACTGATCGCCCGCGGCTCCGGCAACGCCATGTTCCACTACCTGATCGACGCCCTGCTCCAGATCCTGGACAACTCCGCCATCGAGGTACGGCGTTCCGCCGTCCACCAGGCCCACACCCGCATCTACCAGGCCTTGGCCGACCGCTCCCCCGAAGCCGCGGCCACCGCGATGGCCGAACACATCGACGACTACATCCGCCAGGCCGAACACAAGAACCCCGAAGCCCTGGCCGCCCCCATCGTCTGGGGCTAACCGTTCTCGTGGATGAGCTGGCCCTCGGCGAGCGAGTCAGCCCGCTCGATCGTGGTCGACAACGGTTTCTCGACCACGAAGCACAGGACGGCCACCGAGAGGATGGCGAGCGGGGCCATGACCAGGAAGATCGGGAGCAGGGCCTCGTTGTAGGACTTGATGATCGGGGTCCGGAGCGCGACGGGAAGCGCGTTCACCAGGGCGGGGGTGAAGGAGTTCGAACCGGACGCGGTGCCACTGTTCGCCGGTAACCTCTCGGCGAGGAACGAGGTCAGGCGGGCCGCGAACACCGCGCCGACGACCGCGGAGCCGAGCGTGGCGCCGGTCTGCCGGAAGTAGTTGGTGGCCGCCGTCGCCGTGCCCACCTGGGTGATGGGGAACGAGTTCTGCACGATCAGGACCAGGATCTGCATCGTCATGCCGACGCCGATGCCCAGCACGCCCAGGTAGACACAGGCGACCGGGGTGGGCGTGCTGACTTTGAGCGTCGACAGCAGGACGAGGCCGGCGCCCATGACGAGGGAGCCGATGATCGGGGACAGCTTGTACTTTCCGGTCCGGGAGACGATCTGGCCTGAGGTGACCGACGCCAGCAGCAGGCCGCCCATCATCGGGATCATCAGGAGACCGGCGTGCGTGGCGTTGGCGCCGGTCACCATCTGCAGGTAGGTGGGCATATATCCGATGGACCCGAACATGATCACGCCGGTGAACAGGGCCGCGATGGTCGCCAGGTTGAAGTTGCGGTCCTTGAACAAGGTCAGCGGGATGACGGGTTCTTTCGCCCGGGACTGCACGAACACGAACAGGACGGCCACGGCGACCGTGAAGACGCTCAGCCCGATGATTTCGGGGGAACTCCAGTCGTACTGGGAGCCGCCCCAGGTGCCGACCAGCACCAGCGCGGTCGTCGCGGCGGCGATCAGCGCCATGCCCAGGTAGTCGATCCGCGGCCGTTCAGCGCCCGTACGCCGGGGGATGCGCAGGAAGAGCATCGCCGCGACGATGGCCAGCGCTCCGAGCGGAATGTTGATCCAGAACGCCCATCGCCAGCCGGGACCCTCGGTGAACCAGCCGCCGAGGAGTGGCCCGGCCACGGACGCGAAGGCGAAGACGGCGCCCATGACGCCCATGTACTTGCCGCGATCGCGGGCGGGGACGACGTCGGCGATGGCCGCCTGGGAGAGGATGATCAGCCCGCCGCCGCCGAGTCCCTGGAGGACGCGGCCCACGATCAGCCACTCGATCGTGCCCGCCAGGCCGCCGGTGACGGATCCGGCCACGAACGCGAGGATCGCCGCGATCAGGACGGGGCGCCGGCCGAACAGGTCGCTGATCTTTCCGTAGACGGGCATCATGATCGTGGAGGCCAGGATGTACGCGGTGATGACCCAGGTCATGTGGTCGACGCCGTGGAGTTCGCCGACGATGGTCGGCAGGGCGGTCGACAGGACGGTCTGGTTCAGTGACGCTAACAGCATCGTCACCATCAGGCCGGCGAACAGCAGTTTGAGGCTGCGGGTCGGGCTCTGTTGTGGGGGCGCCTCCGTGGGGGCGGACAGGGTCATGAAATGTCCTCCAGGACCTTTTTGAATGTGGCGATGGCCGACTCGATGGCGGCGGTTTGATCGGGTTCGACGCTGGCCGGATCGCGTGCGTAGACGAATCGCAGGACGGTGCCGGCGAGCATCAGCAGGGCGCGTGAGGATTCGCGTGCGGCCGCTCCCGAGGCTGACAGCTTGTCGTCGAGGATCGTTTCGACCAGGCGTTCGGCCGCGGAGACGTGGTGCAACAGCCGTTCGCGCAGCTCGGGGAAGCGGTGGGTCAGGGCCGCGCGCTCCCGGTAGGACGAGCTGTCGGCGATCGTCGAACGGAGAATCGCCACGATCAGGCGAATAGTGCGGGTGAACTGGTCGTCCTCGTCGCCGTCGAGGAATCGGTTCAGGGCGTCCTCGGGGACCGTGGGGGTGCGGGTGCCCAGGACGGCGTCCTCTTTGGTGGCGAAGTAGTTGAAGAAGGTGCGTCTTGATACGCCCGCGCGGTCGGCGATCGCTTCGACGGTCACTGCCGTAAGGCCGTGTTCCATCACCAACTCGACTGCTGCCCTGTTCAGCTCCTTGATCGTCCTGAGCCGGTGGCGTTCTCTGAGCCCGGGCGATGATGCGTGCATGCATGCACTCTATGCATTAGTGCAAGTTTGCCCAAGTGCAAGATCTATCTGCGGTGGTGGTATGGGTGGTTTGTCGGCATTTTCGCGGCACTCCCCGGCCAGCCGCTCGGATCGTGCCGCCCCGGATCGATTGCCTCCTACCAGCACATGACCGACCGGGAAACTGCCGGTCATCCGCCTGAGGTCTTTGGCGCGTCGATCTTCAAGGGTGCGCTGGCGGCGGTCCCGGCCCAGAGCACGAGGAGATCGGTCACGACCGACGGGCTGTGCACAGCCACCCGCGGATCCCGCCTCAGGTCCCGCACGTCGGCGCTCGATCATGGGGCGCCTCGCGGTCGGGTGGCTTGTCTGCATTGGCGCGTATGTCAGCCTGACGAGGTGCGGTCCTGGGTGTCGGGGGTGACCCCGGCCGCGCGGAGGGTGTTGCGTTGCACGCGCTGTGACGGTGTTTTCGGGAGGTCCGCGACGAATCGGAGATAGCGCGGGACGGCGAAGTCGGGGATGCGGGTGTCGCACCATTCCCAGACTTCTTCGGGGGTGACCTCCTCCCGCACGATCAGGTAGGCCATCACCTCGTCTTCGCCCGTTTCGCCGGGTACGGCGATCACGCAGCACTCCTCGACGGCCGGGTGCGCCAGGATCGCCAGTTCCACCTGGAAGGAGCTGATGTCCTCGCCGCTTCGGCGCAGCTTGTCCTTGATCCGGTCGACGAAATAGAACCAGCCGTCCGTGTCCCGGCGCAACATGTCGCCGGTGTGGAACCAGAGGTTGCGCCATGCTTCGACGGTGATGTCGGGCATGTTGTAGTAGCCGGTGCTGCAGATGAACGGGACCTTCGGCCGGACGATCAGCTCGCCGGTCACGCCGACCGGGACCTCCTCGTCGGTTTCGGGGTCGACCAGGGCGACGTCGAACCATTCGTCCGCCTGCAGGCCGACCGCGCCCGGCGGGCGGTCCTCTCCGTACGGCGTCATGATCGGGGCCGTGATCTCGGTCAGGCCGAAGACGTCGACGAACGCCTCGATGCCGTACCGCTCGCGCATGGGTTCCTGGATCGACAGGGCGCCGCCTGCGGCGAAGACGCAGCGCAGGGGGTTGTCGGCGTCGTCGGGGCGCGGGGGTTGCCGCCAGATGCCGTCCATCATCGCGCCGGCGAAGGTGGTCACCGTGACGCGACTTTCCCGGATCTGGTCGATCCAGTCGGGTGCGCTGAAACCGCTGCGCAGGACGAATCTGGCGCCAGCTACCAGGGTTGGGTAGGCCGCCATCAGCTGGGCGTTTCCATAGAAGAACGGAGTGACCGCCATCCAGGCGTCCTGGGGGGTCAATCGGGTAAGGGAGACGCAGAGGTCAGCGAAGAAGTACATCTGGGCGTGTGGCATGGCCACACCTTTGGACAGGCCGGTTGTGCCGGAGGTGAACAGGACAGAGGCCAGGTCACGCGGGTTGACCACCGGCAGGTCGGAGGGGCTCGATGGCGGGGCCTCGGGGATCTCCCCCGGAGGCTGGGGGATCTTCTCCATGGCCTCGGAAATCTCCCCAACGGCCTCGGGGATCTCCCCAGTAGTCTCGCGGATCTTCCCCCTGGCTTCGGGGGTCTTCCCCGTGGATGAATCGTTCTCCAGGTCCTCCCAGGGCACGGCCTCCCAGCCCGCGCTGCACAGGACCTCAATGGCATGATCGCGGCTACCGGTATCGATCACCCAGAACTTCTCGATGTCCGTGGACGCTGTGGCTATTCGGACAAATCGTTCGGCGTAGATGTCGTCGACCACGGCGTACCTGGCCCGGATCGTCCGTATCTGGTGGGCGAGGAACTCCTCCTCGTATGCGGTGTTGACCGGCACCTCCACCAGTCCGGCCATCCCGCAACCCAGCCAGGTCCGTACGAACCTGGAAGAGTTCCCCGCCACGACCACAACCCGGTCGCCTGGCACCGCCCCGGCCGCGAGCATGGCGCGCGCCACCGTCTCGGCGGCGGCCAGCATCTGCCCGAACGTCCAGGTCCGGCCCTCTTCTGGCACGTCGAGCCACACCGCGTCCGGCCGATGCGCCGCCTGATATCGCAAAACGGTCGGAAGCGCCCAGTCCTCCCGGTCACCGAAGGTCGGCCGCAGGTCACGGTAGTGCCTCACAAGCTCGCCCTTTCGCTCCGACCAGGCTTCCGATGATCCCGGAACTGCCCGCCCAGTCGTGGGCGCAACGCTCATCAGACGGATTACTCACCGACCAGAAAGAGCGATCGACTTACTCTCCAGATATATGCCGAAATCTTCCTTGAAACCGCCGAAGGCCTGCGGCCGTCCGTTCACGCTCACCATCTCGCTCCGAACCCGCCGGGCGACCGCCAGCGCGCGCCCCTCGTCCGCGCTCCACACCGACGCCGACCGCCGCGAATCATTCGCGATCGCCACGGCCTGCTCCTCGCTGTCGTACGCGATGACCACGAGCACCGGCCCGAAGACCTCGTCCCGGGCCAACCCGCCGAGAACATCGGCCAGCAGCGTCGGAGCCACGAACCACCCCGGCAGTGCCGGCAGCGAACCGCCGGTCACCACCCGCGCCCCCGCGTCCGCGCCCTGCTCGATGTAGCTCCGCACCCGGTCCCGCTGCCGCCTGCCGACCATCGGCCCGACCGTGGTCGCCGGATCCATCGGATCCCCCGCCCGCTGCCCGCGCAGCGCCTCCGCCACCGCCTCCACCAGGGCGTTCTCCCGCGCCCGGGGCACGAGCAGCCGCGTCTGCGCGATGCACGCCGCCCCGTTGTCCAGCAAAGCCACCGGCAGCAACGCGGCAACCACCTGATCGAGATCCGCGTCATCGAGAATGATCGCCGCCGACGTCCCGCTCAGCTCCAGCGTCAGCCGCGCCATCCGGTCCGCGCAGGCGGCCATCACCGCACGCCCGGCCGCGCCACTCCCCATAAAGGCGACCTTGTCCACCTGAGGATGTTCGACCAGATGCGCCCCCGCGCCTCGATTCCCGGGCAGCACGCTGAGCGCACCCTCCGGCAGGCCCGCCTCGGTCAGCGCTTCGGCCAGCTGGTAGGCAGTGAGCGGCGTCTCCGGCGGCGGCTTCAGCACAACCGAACAGCCCGCCGCGAGGGCGGGGGCGATCTTCAGGGCGGGCATGCTGAGTGGCCCGTTCCAGGGCGTGATCGCCGCCACCACCCCGACCGGCTCCCGCGTGACCAAACTGGTGTGAATGCCATCGGTGCGCCGCTCGTCGTACGGGAAGTTCTCCGCCACATCCGCGTAATACCGCAGATGCCTGATCGCATCGGGCACGTGCACCCGGTCGCTGAACCCGATCGGGCAACCAAGCTCGGAGGTGATCAGCCGGGCGATCTCCGATGCCCGTTTCTCCAGCAGGTCGGCGGCGGTCCGCAGCACCCGCGCCCGCTGCCCCGGCGCGGCATCGGCCCAGGTCCTGGACTCGAACCCGGCCCGCGCCGCCGCCACCGCGTCGTCGATGTCGGCCAGCGAGGCCAGCGCGGCCCGGCCCACCCGCGCCCCCGTCGCCGGATTGCGCACCTCGATCAGTTGTGAACCCGTCCCCGTGACCCAACGCCCACCGATGAACACTTCCGAACGTTCCGTCACGCAGGTCCCGACCTTCTATTCCTGATAATCAATAGAACCTAGTCACCATCGGAATACCGGTCAAGAACGCCTCCGTACCCCGTTGAACTCTGGTACGGCGTGGCGCGTACTCCTCAGTGCATCACCGGAACGGGCCAAGGGGCCCGCCCTGAGGAGGTGGAGCAAGTTGAGCGGATCCGTCGATCTGGCGTTGTTGCGAAATGGCGCACACAGCCCGTCGTACTTCGCACTGAAGCGCGGTTCATCCGGCCATCGGCGTGATCTGGTGGATTTCTGCATCCCGTGCAACCCGTACTTCCCGACCAAGGACATGTTCGAGGGCTTGAGCCGGAACCTGGTCGACGTGCTCAAGTACTACCCGAGCGACTCCGACACGATCACCAAGGAGCTCTGCTCGACGCTCGGCCTCAACCCCGCCACGGTCGCCATGGGCAACGGCTCCACCGAGTTGATCACCTGGATCGACCATCTGATGGTCCGCGAAAGCCTCGCCATCCCCGTCCCCACCTTCGGCCGCTGGACCGACCAGCCCCTGGAAACCGGCAAACGCGTCGACATGTACCCACTCCTGGAGACTCAGGGCTTCCGGCTGGACGTCGAGTCGTATATCCGTTTCGTACGGGATCGCGGGTCGAAGGTGGCCGTCATCTGCAACCCCAACAACCCCGACGGCGGCTACCTGGCCCGGCACGAGGTCATCCGCATGCTCGACCGCCTCACCGACCTCGACCTGGTCATCGTGGACGAATCCTTCATCGAGTTCGTCGACGCCGAACCCTACGCCAGCGTCGCCGACCAGGCCGCCATCCGCCCCAACGTGATCGTCCTCAAAAGCCTGGGCAAGAACTTCGGCCTGCACGGCATCCGCTTCGGCTACCTAATCTCAAACCCCGCCATAGCCGGAAAAATCCGTAAATCCGTGCCGAAATGGAACCTGAACTCGTTCGCCGAAGTCATCGTCTTCATGCTGAAAGAGCACATGCAGGAATACCAGCACAGCCTCCGCCTGCTCGCCCACGACCGCGAAACCATGACCCGCCAACTCCGCTCCCTGACCGGCCTCACCGTCTTCCCCTCCCAAGGCAACTTCGTCCTGGTCAAACTCCCCCCCGGCAAAGACGGCCGCGACCTCCGCGACTACCTCATGTCCGAACACGGCGTCTTCGTCAGAGAATGCGGCAACAAACTAGGCACCACTAGCCAATTCCTCCGCCTGGTAGTCCGCCCCCACGCCGACGTCCAACGCCTCCTCATCGGCCTCTACACCTACCTCTGCGCTCCCTCCCACCCCCAAGCCGAACTCCTCCCCACCCCCCAAACCCCCGACCTCC
>NZ_JBDPLV010000045.1:0-94790 GCF_039871605.1 Acrocarpospora sp. B8E8
TGTCCCCGCAGTTGTACATCGCGGCGGGTATCTCCGGGGCGATTCAGCACCGGGCGGGCATGCAGACCTCGAAGACCATCGTGGTCATCAACAAGGATCCCGAGGCTCCCATCTTCGAAATCGCCGATTTCGGCATCGTCGGCGACCTCAACCAGGTGGTTCCCCAGCTCACCGAGGAAATCGCGAAGCGCAAATAGCCTGTTAACGGCGATGGCGCCGCTCCGGGTCGGAGCGGCGCCATTTCCTTTGTCCGGCGCTTGTTCGGTCATGCCGCGATCGGGACGCGTTCGTCGGCCGGTTCGATTCCGGCCGTACGGGATCGGGGGAGGAAGCGGGCGGCCACGGCGATGAGCACGCCGAGGACGACGGCGGTGACCATGGCCAGCCGGAGGGAGGTCGCGCCGGAGAGGAAGCCGACCAGGACCGGGCCCAGGAGGAGTCCGGCGTAGCCCATCGCGCCGGTCTGGGCGATGGCGGGGCCGGGGGTGGCGGATGCCGTACCGGCCAGGGACAGGGCCATGGGGGAGATCATCGCTACGGCGATGCCGACGAAGAGCATGCCGGCCACCGCCGCCACGGGGGAGGCGACCAGGATGACCGCGCCGTAGGTGGCCGCGGTGGCGAGGCCGGAGAAGGCGATCAGGCCGGGGGCACCGAACCGGAGGCGGAGCCGGTCGCCGGAGAGGCGGCCGAGGAGCATGCCGCCTTCGAAGATGGGATATCCGAGCGCGGCCAGGGCTTCCGGGGCGTTGAGCGCGTCCCGGAGGTAGAGGCCGTTCCAGTCGGCGACGACGCCTTCCACCATGAACGCGCCGAATGTGATGGCGCCCAGGAGGTAGACGACACCGGGCAGGCGCTGCCGGGTTCCGGCCTCCGCCGTGCGGATACGGTCGTTCAGGTAGAAACGGCTCAGCACCATCGAGGCCGGGAGCGAGATGAGGGCGATCAGCAGGATGTGCGCGGTGAGCGACAGTCCGGCGGCGATCGCGGCGGTGCCCAGCAAACCGGCGGAGATGGCGCCCACGCACCATCCGGCGTGCATTCCGCTCAACAGCGGCCGACCGGCACGGCGTTCGACCGCGGAGCCCTGGGCGCTCATGGCCACATCCACGGCCCCGAACGCCATCCCGAAGACGACGGAAGCCACCACGAGCACCGGAACCGACCAGGCGAACGCGACCAGAGCCAGCGTTCCCGCGCAAAGCGGCGCGGAGACGCCCAGAACACCCCGGCTGCCGACGCGGCCCATGATCCCGCGCATCGCCTGCATGGTCACCAGGGCACCAAGCCCCCAGGCAAGCAAGACGATCCCGACCTCCGCCTCGGACATGCCGAGTTTGTCGGTCAGCGCCGGAATCCGGACGGTGTACGTCCCACACATGACTCCAGCCAGGACAAAGGTGAGGATCGCCCCTAACCGAGCAGTCCTCAGGGCGCGCGTCATTACAAGCTCCTTTCATGATCGGCCGAGAGCTCGGCCGCGAAATTGTGGTAGGAATGCGGATATGCGCTGCCAGCGCGTGTTTAGGTCGACTAATTCATAAGAAATTCGTGAATTGGACTAGTGTGGCGGCATGGCGATTTCAAAGTTTCGCGCCTGAGTGGTTTGCCCGGATTCGCCATCGAGGTAGAAGGAGGGCTCAATGTCGGCGGATTCTGGTGACTCCCAGCAGGTGCCGCCGAGCGGGCCTTACTACGGCGAGCAAGCTCCCATGATCGGCCCCGACGGCGGTATCGTGCTCGACGAACACGGCAACCCTGTCATGCGGCCGGTCCATCCATCCTCAGCTGCGACATATCCCCCAGGGACCATCCGACAGATCCGCCACGACGACTACGGGAATATCGGCGAATATGTCCGGCTCCCGCCACAGCGACCAGGGCGCACCTGACCATCCGGCCCTCGAAATTTCGTGATATTGGTCGGGTCGTGTAGCGAGCCGACCAATATGCGTCGGGTGGAGGGTCATCGAGTCTGATGGTGAGCGGAGGACGACTGGTGGCTGCTTTCCCAGGGCTCTTTGGGGAGCTAATGCACGAGGGAGAGAAGGCGCTCGCGGAGGCCGGGGAAGTCGCCTTGGTGGGGGCGGCCAGGGTCGAAGATCGTGGGGCATTGGGTGGCGGCTTCCCAGACGCCTTCGCATGCCAGCCGGACGATCCGTGACAGGACCGGGTCCGGCTCGGTGGCCAGATCGTGGGTGTGCCAGCGGGCCATGGCCTCGCGGAGCGGCACCAGCAGGGCGGGGTCGCCCGCGGCTCCGGTGGCGACGGCCCAGCGCCTGAGCCGGCCGCTCTGGACGGCGACGAAGGTGGCTCGCACGTATGCCCGGGTGTAGCAGGTTTCGTCCTGGGCCGCGACGAGCGCGTCGAAGTCCGCGATGAGCCGGTCGATCATGCCCGCGACCAGGGCGTCCTTGGTCTTGAAGTGGTAGAGCAGCCCACCCTTGCTGACCCCGGCACGCTCGGCGACCGCGGCGAGGGTGAGCGCCTGAACGCCGTGGTCGGCCAGCAGGCCTTCCGCAGCGTCAAGTAGCTCGTCCCTTTTCATGCCCTTTACTGTACCGTCTGGACGGTTAAGTCACAAATTCATTAGGTGAGGCCTGCGCGGCGGGCGCGCTCCACCACCACGGCGATGACGTCGGCCACGCGGTCGACATCGGACTGGGTGGAGGTGTGGCCGAGGGAGAAACGCAGCGAGCCGCGTGCCCGGGTGGTGTCCTGGTCCATGGCGAGCAGGACATGGGACGGCTGGGCCACCCCCGCCGAGCAGGCCGAGCCGGTGGAGCATTCGATGCCCTTGGCGTCCAGGAGCATGAGCAGGGCGTCGCCTTCGCAGCCCGGGAAGGTGAAGTGAGCGTTGCCGGGGAGGCGGTCGATCGGGTCGCCGTTGAGGATGACGTCGGGGACCGCCTGCCGTACCCGACTGACCAGGTCGTCGCGGAGTGCGGCCAGGCGCGGGGCCTGCTCGGGGCGGCGGTCCACCGAGGCCTGTACGGCTGCCGCGAAACCGGCGATAGCGGGTGCGTCAAGGGTGCCAGAACGGACATCACGCTCCTGGCCGCCGCCATGGAGCACCGGCACCGGATCGACGCCACGCGCCAGCAACAGCGCGCCGACCCCCATCGGGCCGCCGACCTTGTGCCCGGAAATGGTCATCGCGTCCACCCCGGACTCGGCGAAGTTCACCGGCAGCTGAGCGATTGCCTGGACCGCGTCCGTATGGAGGGGAATGCCGTGCGCGTGCGCGATCGCCGCCAGCTCCGGCACCGCCTGAATCGTGCCCACCTCGTTGTTGGCCCACATCACGCTGACCAGGGCGACATCATCGGGATTGGCGTCAATTGCCGCCCGCAGCGTGTTCGGATGCACCCGCCCCTGCGCGTCCACAGGCAACAACTCGACAACCGCCCCCTGGTTGTCGGCCAGCCAGTGCGCCGGATCCAGCGCCGCATGATGCTCCACCGCACTGATCAGAATCCGAGGCCGCTTCCGCGCCCAGAACAACCCCTTAATCGCAAGATTGTCCGCCTCGGTCCCTCCCGAAGTGAAAACCACCTCACTGGGTCGGGCCCCCAACGCGCAAGCAATCGTCTCTCTTGACTCCTCCACCACCCGTCGAGTCCGCCGCCCCGCCGCATGCAACGACGAAGCATTCCCCACCTGGTTCAACTCGGCCACCATGGCGCCGATCGCCTCAGGCAGCATCGGCGTCGTCGCAGCATGATCCAGGTACGCGGTCCCCACGACCCCTCCGTCCAAAACGCACAACCAATCAAGCGTACTGTGACCCGGTCCCTACGTCCGAGCCGGGCAGAAGGCGCGGACCCGCACCGCCCTGGTCGATTGGACCACTGACCTGATGATTCAGGCTCGAACTGGCCCTGGTCACCCGGCCTCTTGCCGGGCTTTCATGGGCGTGGAAGCATCACGGGGCAGGCGAAGACGACTGCCTCGACTATCAGGGGAACTCCATGCCGAACCTCGGGCCAACTGAGTTACTGATCATCATCCTGGCCATCGCGTTCGTCGTCGCAGTCATCGCCGGTGTCGTGTTCGTACTAAGACTCGCGATGCGCGGCAAGAAGGGGCAGTAGTCGAACAGGACTAGGTTCGCCCGGCTGTTCACGGTCGTCATGGAGCATCGCGGTGATACCCGGCATCGCCACGATCCCGGCCCACGCAGCCACCGCGATCGCAAATGAACGTCTCGTTTACTGAGATGTCGGCGATTAACACCAGCCGCCTAGAAGGACGGGATGATCTACGACGGTCCGGATTTCAAGATCTGGGCGGTCGCCACTGATTCCGGTGGCACTGCAGTCACCACCCGCGCGTACAACGAATGGCCTGACGGCTCGTATGCCCACTTGCGAACTGTAATCGTTAACTAGCTGGTCAGACCCTGCCCTGGCTCATCCTTGCGGTCGCCGTCGGGGTGCCTATGGCATGCAACCGGCCCACCGCTCCGCACCAGCCCGTACCGCCAGGAAAGGGATACCCGGCGCCAGCCACGACGTCCTCGGTACGGCACTCCCTTGCCCGGCACTGACGAAGGGGAGAACCCCGTCAGGTCACGGGAATTAGGTCAAGAAGTGGGCTACGGCTGACCAGGATGGGTCGTCGTTGATCGTGATGCGGGGGCGGCCTTCGGGCCAGGTGAGGGTTTTGAAGGTGGGGGCGGTGTTGGCGGTGGGGTTGGCGTAGATGTGGTAGGTGCGGGTGTTTTCGGTGGTGAGGTGGGCGGCTAGGACGGCGTTCTTGGTGAGGGTGGTGGTGAGTTGGGCTTCGAAGGTGGTGAGGGTGGTGAGGGTTTCGGGGGTGGGGAGGCCGTCGGGGTCGCTGGCGCGGTAGGGGACGGTGATGGCGATGTGCTGGTCGAAGAGGGGGTAGTCGACAGGGCGGAGAGGGTAGCGGGCGGTGGCTTTGAGGGGTTTGCCGGTGCCGGTCTGGCCTTCCATGAGGATCCAGCGGTCGGCGGGGAAACTTTGGGCGACGTCCGCGACCACACCGGGGAGGTGGATGGCGGGGATGGCGTCGATGGGCTCGAATTCGGAGGCGACGATGTCGCCGATCCAGCGGGCTACCTCGTCTTCGCCAAGAAGCCAGTCGAGCGCGAGCAGCGTGGTCTCCATCCGCGTCTCATCATCGATGTCCTGAAATATCGGGTGGTATGCGGAAACGTTCACCCGGGGCGTACCAGGCGGAACCCGCACCCCCAGCACGAACCGATCCATGCCGAACTGATGTCCGCCCACATCGATGGTCAGACCGAGCGCCTGCGGATTGGCCTGCCGCGACGGATGGAACTCCCACCGCTCGTCGGCAGCGGGCCCCGCCAGCGCCCACCGATGCGCGAACGACCGCAACTCCGGATTACCCGCCGCGCTCACCACCAGCGCGTGCCGCGCCGCGAGCCCCGGCGCGACCTCCCAGATCAGCGACGCGTCCAGCGCGGTCACCGCGGGCCCGACCAGCTCGGCCAGTTCCCCCGCCTCACCCGCGTCCACCAGCACGTCCACCCGAGGCCGAGCCTCGTCCCACCAGGTCCAGAAGGCAGCGATCAACGCACCCGGATCCACCGGCTCGCTCTTGCGCCCGAACAGTCGCATGGGCAGCAATCATCCCAGCCAAACCATCCCCCTGCCAACGCACCCCCCGACCACCCGGATCCCCAACCCACGAGGCGTCGTGATCCGTGGGATTGCCGGCGGACGGAAAACCCCGGCGAGTGACTCCGGTGGGGGCGGTAACCTCGAATTGTTATGGGAACCTTGCGTGTGCTCGCTGCCATGTCGGGCGGCGTTGATTCAGCGGTCGCGGCGGCCAGGATCGCCGAGGCGGGTCACGATGTGACCGGCGTTCATCTCGCGCTGTCCGCCAACCCCCAGTCGTACCGGACCGGAGCCCGCGGCTGCTGCACGGTCGAGGACTCCCGCGACGCCCGCCGCGCCGCCGACGTGATCGGCATCCCGTTCTACATCTGGGACATGGCCGAGCGTTTCCATCGTGACGTCGTCGAGGACTTCGTCAGCGAGTACGCCGTCGGCCGTACCCCCAACCCGTGCCTGCGCTGCAACGAGAAGATCAAGTTCGAGGCCGTCCTGGACCGGGCGCTGGCCCTCGGGTTCGACGCCGTCGCCACTGGCCACCACGCCCGCCTGGCGGACGGTGTTCTGCACCGTTCCCCCGACCAGGGCAAGGACCAGTCGTATGTGCTGGGCGTGCTCACCCGCAAGCAGCTCAGCCACGCCATTTTCCCGCTCGGTGACTCCACCAAGGCCCAGGTCCGCGAGGAGGCCGCCCGCCGCGGCCTCACCGTCGCCGACAAGCCGGACAGCCACGACATCTGTTTCATCGCCGACGGCGACACCCGCGCCTTCCTCGCCGACCGCCTCGGCTCCGCCGAGGGCCCGATCGTCGACGCGCTGACCGGCGAGACCGTCGGCACCCACCCCGGTGCGTACGGCTACACGATCGGCCAGCGCAAGGGCCTGCACCTCAACCGCCCTGCCTCCGACGGCAAGCCCCGCTACGTCCTGTCCATCGAGCCCGTCTCGAACACGGTCACGGTCGGCCCCCGCACGTCCCTCCAGGTCACCTCCATCACGTGCGACAACCCCCTCTGGAACGGCCCGGCAGACCCGCCCGCCACGCCGTTCGCCTGCCACGTCCAGCTCCGCGCCCACGGCGAGGTCTACCCGTGCCAGGCCCAGCTCTCCGGCGACCAGCTCAACATCCACCTGACCACCCCCGCCACCGGCGTCGCGCCAGGCCAGGCCGCCGTCCTCTACACCGGCGACATGGTCATCGGCTCGGCCACCATCTCGTCCGCCTCCTGATACGCCCGGCTTCACCGCCTGCTCCACCCGGGACTCAGCGCGTCCTCGCAGGTCAGATCTCGACGGAGTCGCCGACCGGGATGCGGCGCATGTCGGCTTTTTGTTTCTCGGCTTCTTTGGTCAGCCAGGTGTCGATCAGGAGCTGGCCGTACTCGTTGACGAGGCCGTCGTGGGTGGAGTAGGCGCGGGCCGGCCGGATGGCGCGGAGATATTCGATCATTTCGTAGGCCTTGAGCCAGGGAGCGTTGGTGGGGACGAGGAGGGTGGGAACGTCCACGCCCGGGGGCGTCAGTGCGTCGCCGGGGTAGAAGACCTCCTCGTCGACGAAGAAGCCGACATTCTGGACGATCGGCAGGTCGGGGTGGTTGGGTGCGTGCCATTCGCCGATGGTTTTGACCGTGAAACCCGCCGTCTCGAAGCTGTCGCCGTCGCGGACGACGTGGATTTTGGCGGGGATGTCGGTGAGCTGGTCCGCCACCGCCTGGCAGGTCCAGATTTCCAGGTCGGGGGAGGCGCCGCGGAGCACGGTGACGTCCAGGTGGTCGAAGTGCTCGTGCGTGATCAGGACAGCCTTGGCGTTGTCGAGAAGGCCCGGCCCGCTGAAGGAGCCGGGGTCGATGACGAGGGTGGAGCCGTCCTTCTCCAGGTGCCAGCAGGCGTGACCGAACTTGGTGAGCTTCATAAGTCATAAGCTAGAACCTGTGAGTGACAATCCCTGGAACGAAGGCTCGGCGACGGGGGTCGGGTCGCATCCAGGCGAAGATGTCCTGGTTGCGCTGAAGACCGTGTTCGACGAGCTGCCAGTGCCGTACCTGCCGGAGCTGCCCGGCCGGGGAGTCGGCGCGGATGTGATCGGGCGGACGGCGTCGCTGCTGGTCGAGCTGCCCGTCGAGGTGCAGCCGTCGGGGTGGCGGTTCAGCGATCGGCCCGGCCGGGATTTCAAGCGCGCTCGCGATCACCTGCTGCGCGACCTGGACATGCTGGAAGAGGTGTCGCAGGGGTATTCGGGGCCGTTCAAGATCCAGGTGTGCGGGCCGTGGACGCTCGCGGGGAGCATCGAACTGCGGCATGGCGACAAGACCCTCGCCGACAAGGGGGCGGTGCGGGATCTCGTCGATTCGCTCGCGGACGGGCTCGCCGCCCACGTGGCGGACGTCCGGAAGCGGGTTCCGGGGGCCGAACTGATCGTCCAGGTGGACGAGCCGGGGCTGCCCGGGGTGCTGGCGGGAAACGTGCCGACCGCGTCCGGATTCGGGCGGGTGGCAGCCGTGGAGGCCTCCAATGCCGCGGACCGGCTCGGACGGGTGCTCTCGGTCGCCGACTTCCCGATCGTGCACTGTTGCGCGCCGCACGTGCCTTTCTCCGTTCTGCGTACGGCCGGCGCCCGCGGAATCTCGTTCGACACCGCCCTGATGAGACGCACGGACGAGGACGAGATCGGTGCCGCGATCGAAGCGGGAACCGCCTTATTACTTGGCGTGGTCCCGGGCGTGGACACCCGCCTGCCCGCGGTGGACGCGGTCGCGAAACCCGCGGTCGAGCTGTGGCGACGGCTCGGGTTCCGGCCGGAGACGCTGGCCCGGCAGGTCGTGCTCACGCCCAGCTGCGGGCTGGCCGGAGCGTCGCCGGCTTACGCGAAGGCCGCGTTGATCCGCTGCCGGGAAGCGGCGCGCGTGCTGCGTGAGGATCCAGAGGCCGAGTAGCCGGCCGCAAGCCGTCTGCAAGCGGGTGCCCGTATCTCTTGATTCGCAGCGAAGGAGAGATACATGCGCGCACTCGTCAGCGCCGGGGTCGCCGCCGCGACTCTGGTGGGAGTTCTGGCCTCCCCGGCGAACGCTTCCGATACGTGGCATTGGGGACCCACGTACTCCACGGACGGCAAGGCCAAGGTGACCAGCGGGAAGATCGTGACCAGGCCGGGGGGCCTCAGGGTCACCGGCAGGCTGTACGACGGGTCCGGTTCCGGGCCTTGTTCCTGGATTCGGTTCAGATACCTCACGGACAACGGCAAGAAGGTCTACAAGAGCTACAAGAACTGTTCGGCCGGTTATCGGAAGATCACGATGAACACCGGATTCGTCCTGTCCATCGAGGCCAAGGTGTGCCGGGGCACCGCAGTGAAGATCACCGGTAAGTGCTCCGCCTATGAGGGGGTCTGGGCACAGGGCGGGTGAGAGCGAGGGGCCGTGCCCGCCGTCCTCGGGGCACGGCCCCTTCGTCAAGGTCCGGTCTTGGGAGGGGCGAATGTCGGTGCCCGGCGATACCGTTCTCCTGGGATTGGATGAGGAGGGGAGACGCGCATGACGTCGCCTGAAGGTGTGTCCGGGGAGCTGTCCGAGCGCCGCGGGCGGCATGCGGAGTTGACCGAGCTGGTCGAGCAGGCCAACTGGCGTTACCACGTGCTCGACTCGCCCACCGTCAGCGACGCGCAATATGACGCGTGGATGCGGGAACTGCGGGCGATCGAGGAGGAGTTCCCCGAACTGCGCACGCCGGATTCGCCGACGCAGAAGATCGGCGCGCCGATCTCCACGGATTTCGCCGCGGTCACCCATCTGCAGCGGATGGAGAGCCTGGACAACGCGTTCAACGCGGCGGACCTGGCCGCGTGGCAGGCGCGGGCGGAGCGGCTGGCCGAAATCGATCCCGGGCCCTACCTGTGCGAGTTGAAGATCGACGGGCTGGCCATCGCGCTTGTCTACGAGAAGGGGCGGCTGGTGCGGGCCGCCACCCGGGGGGATGGGCGCACCGGGGAGGACGTGACGCCCAACGTGCGCACGGTCCGGGGCGTGCCCGATCGGCTCTCCGGGGATGATGTGCCCGACCTGGTCGAGGTCAGAGGCGAGGTGTTCCTGCCGGTCGCGGGCTTCGAGAAGCTCAACGAGCAGATCATGGACGCGGGGCGGCAGCCGTTCGCCAATCCCCGGAACGCGGCGGCGGGGTCGCTCCGGCAGAAGGATCCGCGGATCACCGCCCAGCGGCCGCTGCGGATGATCGTGCACGGGGTCGGGAAGTGGGAGGGCGCCGCGCCCCCCAAGACCCAGTCGGAGATGTATGACCGGTTGCGGTCGTTCGGGTTGCCGGTCAGCGATCTGTATCGGGTGGTTCCCGGGCTGACCGAGGTGCAGGAGTTCATCGATTACTACAACGAGCATCGGCATGACCCGGCGTATGAGATCGACGGCGTCGTGGTGAAGGTCGACCGCATCGACGTGCAGCGGCAGCTCGGGTCGACCAGCAAGGCGCCCCGGTGGGCGATCGCGTACAAGTATCCGCCGGAAGAGGTCACCACCAAGCTGCGCGACATCCAGGTCGGAATCGGCCGGACGGGGCGGGTCACGCCGTACGGGGTGATGGAACCTGTGGTCGTGGCGGGGTCCACGGTCGAGCGGGCGACGTTGCACAACGGTTCGGAAGTGGTCAGGAAGGGTGTGCTGATCGGGGACACGATCGTGCTCCGCAAGGCGGGCGACGTGATTCCGGAGATCGTCGGGCCGGTTTCCGATCTGCGGGACGGCACCGAGCGGGCGTTCGTGATGCCGACCCACTGTCCCGAGTGCGGCACCGAACTCGCGTACGAGCGGGAGGGCGACGCCGACCTGCGCTGCCCCAACACCCGCGCCTGCCCCGCCCAGCTGCGCGAACGTATCTTCTTCGCGGCCGGCCGCAACGCCTTCGACATCGAGGGCCTGGGTTACGTCGCGGCGACCGCGCTCACCCAGCCGCTGCCCCCGCAGGAGCCCCCCGTCCGCACCGAGGCAGACCTGTTCGATCTCACCATGGACCGGCTGCTCCCCATCAGGTCGATCGTCCGCGACCAGGACACCGGTCTGCCCAAAACCGATCCGGAAACCGGCGAGCAGAAGGTGGTCTCCTTCTTCGCGACCATCGCCGGGGCCCCCAGCAAGAACGCCGAGAAGATGCTGGAACAGCTGGAGCTGGCCAAGGCGCAGCCGATCTGGCGGGTCCTGGTGGCGCTGTCCATCCGCCACATCGGCCCACCCACCGCCCGCGCCCTGGCTGACGAATTCCGTTCTATCGACGCCATCGCCGCCGCCTCGGAAGAGGAACTCGCCGCCGTGGAAGGCATCGGCCCCCGGGTGGCCGCCGCCATCAAGGACTGGTTCGCCGTCGACTGGCACAGCGACATCATCAAGCGCTGGAAAGAGGCGGGCGTCCGCATGGAGGACGAACCCCCCACCGACCAGGGCCCCCAAACCCTGGAGGGCCTCACCTTCGTCGTCACCGGCACCCTCACCGCCTACACCCGAGACGAAGCCTCCGCCGCCATCACCACCCGAGGCGGCAAAGTAACCAACTCCGTCTCCAAAAAGACCTCCTTCTTGATCGCCGGCGAAAACGCAGGCTCCAAACACGACAAGGCCACCAAACTCAACGTCCCCATCCTCGACGAGGAGGGCTTCACCACCCTCCTGACCGAGGGCCCCGAGACGGTCTCACCCAAAGCAGCCTCGGCGGAAGACCAGCAGCAATGAACTGATCGCGGCGTGAAAAAACAGTCACGGCTGCCAGGTTCCTTCAATATTTTGGTCAGTGACTGCTGTAGTTGATGGTGAGGATTTGCCGCCAGCTGATGCTTGTCGCCGTCTGGCGACGTCTTGTATGTGTGGATCCCAAGAACAAGGCGACCGCGGCGAGCCTGGTAATGGACTGAGAGGCCAGGCGGGGCGACTTCTCCGTGAAGGTCGGTTAAGAGAGGGCATCCCCATCTCGATGTGATGTCGCCCCTACTTGGGAAGTCGGGCGATATAGAAATGTTGCTTGCCGGGATGTTCGTGGTACTCCAGACTGAATGCCTGCCGCGCCTTTGACCGTACCACAGCGGTTTCATTCGAATAAGCATTCCTCGATATCAGAGGGGCATTGATGGGGATCATGAAAAGGGCCTTACTCGGGGCGACCTTCGCCCTGCTCGTGCTTTTCGGCCAGACCGCAGCGCTCAGCACGAGTGCGGTCGCCGCGTCGGGTGAGATTACGGTGAAAGTGCTGGTTCTGGACTTCGATCCGGTCATCGAGGCCCAGGACTCTCGAACCATTCGAGAGATCTACGGCTGGAACGATCCAAGGACGCTGGCGGAGGGCTACGCGGCAGCGGTTGCCGCCAGCAGTCACGGGCGCGTGCGCTACGAGATCGTGAGCTGGAGCACACTGGACACTTTCCCCAAGAAGGTAGACGGGTTCCAGTACACCGACAGCACCTATCTGGACGCCTGGGACAATCACACTCCACACCAGCCGGACGAGACCGATTACCCGGCCATGCTGCAGGACTATGGCGCGGTAGCGGCGATCAACTCGGGGCTCGTCGACGAGATCTGGATCTTCGGCGGACCCTACTTCGGCGGGACCTGGGAGTCCGCCATGGCCGGGCCTGGCGCTTTCTTCATCAACGGCGGTGTTTATCCGCAGGTGCCGACCGATCACGCGTTCGCCATAATGGGATTCAACTACGAGCGGCAGGTGGCCGAGATGCTGCACGATCTCTGCCACCGCACTGAGAACAGTGTCAAACATTTCTACGGCGGCTGGAACCAAACGAACCCGGTCACGAACTGGGACCGGTTCGCGGCGGTCGCGTACAAGACCGGCGGCCAGGCGGGGGTCGGTGACTGCCATTTCCCGCCGAACGGTCGGCAGGATTACGACTACGGCAACACGACCCGGGTGAAGAGCACCGCGGAAGACTGGCTCGACTACCCGTCGCTCACCGGGAAGCAGCGGAACGTCTCCGCGGCGAGTTGGCGGTCCTCCGGGGATGACCAGCTCGATTACATGAGGTGGTGGTTCCGGCATTTGCCGTACCAGTCGGGTGTCAACCCGGATGGGCGTCTGAACAACTGGTGGCTTTACGCATTCGCTTTCGTGGATCCCACGGGGAGCAGCTCCGACGCGCCCTCCGCCCCCGAGGACGCCGTCGCGACCGCCACCAGCAGCACCCGTATCAAGCTAACCTGGACCGACACGTCCAACAACGAGACCGGATTCCGCGTCAGTGACGGCGACAACACCTGGACCACGCCCGCCAACAAGGAGACTTTCACTTATAGCGGCCTCGCTCCGGGCACGTACAAATGTTTCTCCGTGCAGGCGTACAACGCGGCCGGCGAATCTGCCTGGGCGCCCGCCGCCCCGCCGTACTGGACCTGCACCACGACACCTGGGACGGCTCCAGGAAGCCCGAGCGCGCCTACGAACGCCGTCGCCACCGCTACCAGCAGCTCACGTATCGAGCTGACCTGGACCGACACGTCCGATAACGAGACCGGATTCCGCGTCAGTGACGGCGACAACACCTGGACCACGCCCGCCAACATGGAGATCTTCTCCTACAGCGGCCTCGCTCCGGGCACCTACAAATGCTTCTCCGTGCAGTCCTACAATGCCGCTGGCAGTTCGGCTTGGGCGCCTCCCGCTCCCGTCTACTGGACCTGTACCACGACGCCCGAGACGACGCCCGGGCACCCGAATGCCCCGGAGAACGTGGTCGCCACCGCCACCAGCAGCACCCGTATCAAGGTGACCTGGACCGACACGTCCGACAACGAGACCGGATTCCGCGTGACTGACGGCGACAACACCTGGATCACCCCCGCCAATACGAAATCCTTTGTTCAATACGGCCTCAATCCAGACACCTACAAGTGCTACAGGGTCCAGTCCTACAGCGCCGAGGGCACTTCGGCTTGGGCACCCCCCGACTGGACCTGCACGACAACCCCTGGGGTGTAATGCGGCCAAAGGCCACCCGGCGCCGAGTTGGTGGCGGGGCCGGGTGGCCTCTGGGGGCGGTCGCGCTCAGGCGTACCAGCCGCGGGAGGGACGTCAGGTGGAGGTGCAGGTGAGGGTGGGAACGGAGTTGGTGCCGTTATGGGTGCCGTTGAAGCCGAATGAGGTGCTGGCGTTGACGGCCAGGTTGCCGTTGTAGTTGAGGTTGTTGACGGTGACGTTGCCACCGCTGATGGTGTGCTGCCCCTGCCAGAGCTGGCTGATGCCCTGACCATTGGTGAAGGTCCAGCGGACGGTCCAGGCGGTGGTGGCGACGGAGCCGCTGTTGCGGACGGTCACGGTCGCGCCGAAGCCGTTGTTCCACTGGTTGGTGATGGCGTAGGTCGCGGTGCAGGCCTTACCGCCGGTCGGTGAAGGCGACGGAGACGGGGACGGCGAGGGAGAACGCGACGGGGAGGGCGACGGGGACGGAGAAGGTGAGGGGGAGCGGGACGGTGAGGGCGAGGGGGTGTTGGTGGGCGGCGGGGCGGCGATGGCCAGGTCGTAGGCGCGCTGCGGGACGAACTGCCCGGCGCCCGCGATGCAGCCGTCGGCCTCACCGGGCAGCTTGATCCAGAGGAAGGCGTCGATCGCCGAGTCCCCCGTCATGTTGGTGCTCCACGTGCCGGTCGCGCGGCCCGCGGGGTCGCACCACTCGCTGCCGAGCGGCCCGTTGCCGTTGCGGCTGGTGTCGATGACGGCCTTGAGGCGGCTGATGCCGGTGGCCTGGATGATCGCCTTGGCGTACGCGATCTCGGTGCTGCTGGAGCGGTAGTTGGAGACGTTGACCGAGATGCCGTCGGCGCTGTTGGCGATGTCGGCGGCGACGAGCCGGTTGGCGGCCTCGCCCGCGCCGAGCCAGGCCGAGTGGCCGATGTCGAAGTAGACCTTGGCGGCGGCGGAACCGGCCTTGAGCTTCTTGCCGGCGTAGGCCATGGAGGCCCGGGTCTCGGCCTGCTGGGCGCTGCTCTGGCAGTTGGTCATGATCGGCAGCACGTCGGGTTCGAGGATGATCGACGCGGGCCGTCCGGCCAGGCCCGCCGCGATCTCGTCGATCCAGGCGCGGTAGGCGGTGTGGTTGGGCGCGCCGCCGGTGGAGGCGCCGCTGCAGTCCCGGTTCGGGATGTTGTAGACCACCATGATGGGGATCTTGCCGGCCGACGCGGCCGCGCCGACGTAGGTGCTGACCTCGTTCCGTACCGTGGAGGTGTTGGTGGTGGTGAACCAGCGCCCCTGCGGGACCGCGGCGATCCGGTCGCGGATCACGGCGGTCTTGCTGTCGTTCGGGTTGGCGGCCACCCAGCGCGCCGCGTTCGTCTGGGGGTCGACGTAGAACACCGAGTCCGCGGCATTCGCCGCGGAGCCGGTGAGCACGGCGGCACCCATCCCGAGTGCGGTGGCCGCGGCGATTGCGGCCACCGTCAGGGGCCCTTTACGAAACATGAGGTCTCCGTCCCTGCGGAGTGGGAGCGCTCCCACTAATCTGCAGAGATCTAATCACCAGATCGTAGGGACTAGAAGCCCCAGAGCAATATGGCTGGAGGTCCAACTTGAAACCCCCTGGCAACGCGCTCGAAACAGGTATCCGGCCATCTGAAACTTTCACCCCCAAGTGCCCAGATGCCGAGAAGCCACGAAATATCCAGTAACGGAACGTGCCCAACCGGTTTCGCGAAGTGGCCCAGAGGCCGTACCCTCCCATAGTGACCTCTTGGGGGGTTTCTTGCCGATGACAGCAATTGCGCGCCATCTCTCGCCATGCCATGAGATGACGGATCCGGCCGACACGCGGGACACCGGACCGCGCCTCGGCTCACCCCTGTGGATGTACTTCACCGCGGTGATCACGATCGGTCTCACGGCGCTGGTCGTCGCGCAGATCCGGCTGGGCTTGGGCGAGCTCACCCAGCTCGCGGGGACCGCGCTGTTCTGGATCCTGGTCGTGCTGGTGGTCCTGGGCGAGCTGCGCCCGGTCATGGTCAGCTCGTCCGCGATCGTCGGCGGCACGCCCACCTCGACGCTGTTCACCTTCGCCGTCCTCATGCACCACGGCCTGTCCGCGGCCGTGCTGGTGCAGGCGGTCGCGGTGGTCGTCAGCGGCCTGGTCCATCGCCGCTCCTGGCATCGCATCGCCTTCAACATCGCCCAGATAACCCTGGCCTGTACGGCTTCCGCCGTCGTCTTCGGCGCGTTCGGCATCCATCCGCGCCCCCTCGACACCTGGACCCCCGAGGGCGCCGACATGCCGTCCATCGCGCTGGCGGGGCTCGCGTACTTCACGGTGCGGGGGCTGCTCGTCTGCAGCGCGGTCGCCCTGCACGAACGCAAATCGCTTATCCGGGTGATCAAGGCCTCAATCGGCCCGCAAGCCCTCGTCTACGGCGCGCTGCTCGGCCTGGCTCCACTCGTGGTGGTCGTGATGGAACACTCCACCGGCCTGGTGCCCCTGTTCGTGGCCCCGCTGGCGGCCGTCTACTTCACCGCCACGCTCTCCATGCGCCGTGACCACCAGGCCATGCACGACAGCCTGACCGGCCTGCCCAACCGCAAGATGCTGATCCTGCGCACCGAGGAAGCCCTGGTCGAGGCCAGGGAGCACGAGCGGGTCGGCCTCTTCCTGCTCGACCTCGACCGGTTCAAGGAGGTCAACGACACCCTCGGCCACCCGGTCGGCGACCTGCTGCTCCAGATCGTCGCGCATCGCCTCACCCACAGCGTGCGCCCCGGCGACGTGGTCGCCCGCCTCGGCGGCGACGAGTTCGCGGTGCTGCTGCCCTCCATCCGCGACGGCCACGCCGCCAAAGAGGTCGCCTCCCGCCTGCGGGTCGCGCTCACCGAGCCGGTACGCCTGGAGGGCATGACCTTCGACCTGGACGCGTCCATCGGCATCGCGCTCTACCCCGATCACGCGCCCGACTTCGAACTGCTGCTCCAGCGTTCGGACGTGGCGATGTACATGGCCAAGGAAGGCCGTACCGGGGTGGAGTTCTACGTGGCCGAGCGGGACCGGAACTCGCCGGAGCGCCTGAGCCTGCTCGGCGATCTGCGCCGGGCGATCGACCGGGACGAGCTGGACCTGCACTACCAGCCGAAGGTCTCGCTGGAGGACGGCCAGGTCGAGGGCGTCGAGGCGCTGCTGCGCTGGTGGCACCCGGTGCGCGGCCCGATCTCGCCGGTGGAGTTCATCCCGCTGGCCGAGCAGTCCTACCTGATGCGCGAGCTCACCCAGCACGTCATCGACAAGGCCCTCGACCAGGCGGCCCGCTGGTGGCACGACGGCCTGCCGGTGCCCGTCTCGGTCAACGTCTCCGCCCGCGACCTGCTCGACTCCGGGCTTCCCGACCAGCTCTCGGCCGGTCTGGCCCGGCTGGCGCTCCCGCCGAACGCCATCCACCTGGAGGTCACCGAACGCATCCTGATGACCGACCAGGCCTACTCCGCCGACACCATCCGCACCCTGGCCGCCCTCGGCGTCCCGCTGGCCCTGGACGATTTCGGCACGGGCTACTCCACGCTGGTACGGCTCCAGCGCCTCCAGGTCGACGAAGTCAAGATAGACGCCTCTTTTGTGCGAAAAATCGGTGAATCGCCGGATGACGAGAGGATCGTGCGGTCGATCATCGACCTGGTGCGCTCGCTCGGCCTGCGCGCGGTCGCCGAAGGGGTCGAATCCGCGGAGATCGCCGCCCAGCTTCGGGCCATGGGCTGTGACGCGGGCCAAGGCTGGTGGCTCGCCGAACCGATGCCCGCCACCGAAGCGGGCGTCTGGCTCCGCGCCCGGCTGCGGCTGCCCCTTCACAACTCCGAACTGGCAATGGACAGCTCAGCCTGAGCGAAAGCGAGAAGCGAGTGCCTGAGCCGCGCCCCTAGGATGGCTGTTGTCCACACGTCCATTCAGAAACGGGTTCGAGACTCATGTCCGCCATAACCCGCGATGAGGTCGCTCACCTCGCCCGGCTGTCCCGGCTGGCGCTGGCCGACGAGGAACTCGACCACTTCGCCGCCCAGCTCGACCAGATCGTCGGCGCGGTCGCCCGCGTCGCCGAGGTCGCCGCCGACGACATCCCGCCGTCCTCGCACGCGCTCCCGCTCACCAACGTGTTCCGTCCCGACGAGGTGCGGCCCAGCCTGACGCCGCAGCAGGCGCTGTCCGGCGCGCCGGCCGTCGAGGACGATCGTTTCCGGGTGCCCAGGATCCTCGGGGAGGAAGCGTGAGCCTCATCCACCGCACGGCGGCGGAGCTCGGCCGGTTGATCGCCACCGGGGAGGCCTCGGCCGTCGAGGTCGCCCAGGCCCACCTGGACCGGATCGCCGAGGTCGAGCCCAAGGTCCACGCGTTCCTGCACGTCGACCCCAACGCGGTGCTCGCCCAGGCGCGCGCGGTGGACGGGCGGCGGGCGGCCGGGGAGCCCCTCGGGCCGCTGGCCGGGGTGCCGATCGCGCACAAGGACGTGTTCACCACCGCCGACATGCCGACCACGGCGGGATCCAAGATCCTCGAAGGCTGGCGCCCGCCGTATGACGCGACGGTGACCCGGCGGCTGCGCGAAGCCGGTCTGGTCATTCTCGGGAAGACCAACCTGGACGAGTTCGCGATGGGCTCCTCCACCGAGAACTCCGCTTACGGGCCGACCCATAACCCGTGGGATCTGACCAGGATTCCCGGAGGATCGTCCGGCGGCGCGTCCGCGTCGGTGGCGGCCTACGAGGCGCCGCTGAGCACCGGGACCGACACGGGCGGGTCGATCCGGCAGCCCGCCGCCGTGACCGGCATCGTGGGCATGAAGCCGACATATGGTGGCTCGTCCAGGTATGGGCTGATCGCGTTCGCGTCCTCGCTGGACACGCCCGGGCCGTTCGCCCGTAATGTCCTGGACGCGGCTCTGCTGCACGAGGTCTTCTCCGGACATGATCCGATGGACTCCACCTCGATCGCCCAGCCCGTGCCTCCCGTGGTCGAGGCGGCCCGGCAGGCGTCGGTGGAAGGGCTGCGCGTCGGCGTGGTCAAGGAGTTCGGCGGCGACGGCTACCAGCCCGGCGTGCTGGCCCGCTTCCAGGAGGCCGTCGACCTGCTGGAATCGCTCGGCGCCAAGGTCGTCGAGGTGTCCTGCCCGTCGTTCGCGTACGCGCTGCCGGCGTACTACCTGATCGCGCCTTCCGAGTGCTCCTCCAACCTGGCCCGCTTCGACGCCATGCGTTACGGGCTCCGGGTGGGCGACGACGGCACGCGCAGCGCCGAGGAGGTCATGGCGCTGACCCGGGCCGCCGGATTCGGCCCCGAGGTCAAGCGGCGGATCATGCTGGGGACGTACGCGCTGTCCAGCGGCTACTACGACGCCTACTACGGCTCGGCCCAGAAGGTGCGCACGCTCATCTCGCGCGACTTCGACGCCGCGTTCCACCAGGTGGACGTGCTCGTCTCGCCGACCACCCCGACCACGGCGTTCCCGATCGGCGAGCGCGCCGACGACCCGATGGCCATGTACCTCGCCGACCTGTGCACGATCCCGTCCAACCTGGCGGGCAACGCGGCCATCTCCGTGCCCTGCGGCCTCGCCGACGAGGACGGCCTGCCGGTGGGCCTGCAGATCATGGCCCCGGTCCTGGGCGACGACCGCTGCTACCGCGTCGGCGCCGCTGTCGAGAAGGCGTTCGAGGACCGCTGGGGCGGTCCGCTGCTGAAGGAGGCTCCGGCACTGTGACCGAGACGCTGATGCCGTACGACGAGGCGCTGGCGCAGTTCGAGCCGGTGCTCGGTCTGGAGACGCACGTGGAGCTGGGCACCGCGTCGAAGATGTTCTGCGGGTGCCCGACCACCTTCGGCGCGCCGCCGAACACGCACGTCTGCCCGGTCTGCCTGGCGCTGCCCGGCTCGCTGCCGACGGCCAACGAGGCCGCGATCGAGTCCACGATCCGGATCGGGCTGGCGCTGAACTGCTCGATCGCCGGCTGGTGCAGGTTCGCGCGGAAGAACTACTTCTACCCGGACATGCCGAAGAACTACCAGATCAGTCAGTATGACGAGCCGTTGTGCTTTGACGGGTATCTGGATGTCGAGGTGGACGGGAAGACGGTCCGGATCGAGATCGAGCGGGTGCACCTGGAGGAGGACACCGGCAAGTCCACCCATGTGGGGGGCGCGACCGGGCGGATCCAGGGCGCGGACTACTCGATCGTCGACTACAACCGGGCCGGGATTCCGCTGGTCGAGATCGTGACCAAGCCCATTCCGGGGACGGACCGGCTCGCGCCGGAGGTCGCGCGGGCGTACGCGACCGAGTTGCGTGAGGTCATGCGGTCGCTGGGCGTGTCCGACGTGCGGATGGAGGAAGGGTCGATGCGGTGCGACGTCAACGTCTCGCTGATGCCGCGCGGCTCTTCCGAGTGGGGGACCAGGACCGAGACCAAGAACGTCAACTCGCTGCGCAGCGTCGAGCGGTCGGTTCGCAGCGAGATCGAGCGGCAGGCCGCGATCCTCGCGGACGGCGGGCGGATCGTTCAGGAGACGCGGCACTTCCACGAGGACACCGGCCTGACCACCTCCGGACGCTCCAAGGAGGAGGCACAGGACTACCGCTACTTCCCCGAGCCCGACCTGGTGCCGATCGAGCCCGACCCCGCGTGGGTGGCCCGCCTCAAGGCCGAACTGCCCGAACTTCCGTCGGTACGGCGTCGCCGGCTGCAGGCCGAATGGGGGGTGTCCGACCTGGACATGGCCGCCATGCACAACGCCGACGCGTTCGGCCTGGTCGAGGCGACGGTGGCGGCCGGGGCTCCGGCGGCGGACGCCCGCAAGTGGTGGATGGGCGAGCTGGCCCGCCGCGCCAACGAGGCAGGCACGTCACTGGCCGAACTGCCGATCACGCCCGCCCAGATCGCCCGGGTGACCGAACTGGTCGCCTCGGGCACGCTCAACGACAAGCTCGCCCGGCAGGTGCTGGAGGGTGTGCTGGCCGGAGAGGGCTCCCCTGACGACGTGGTCGCGGCCCGCGGCCTGCAGATCGTCAACGACGACGGCGAACTCTCCACGATCATCGACCAGGTCATCGCCGCCAACGCCGACGCGGCCGACAAAATCCGCGGTGGCAAGATCGCAGCCGTAGGCGCCCTGGTCGGCGGCGTCATGAAGGCCAGCCGCGGCAAAGCCGACGCCAGCCGAGCCCGCCAACTCATCCTCGACAAACTCGGCGTAACGGAGTAACCCAACCTGCTCGCCCCCACGCCGGGGGCGAGCACTGATTTCCCTCGGGCTCGGCCCGCCCCCGTCATCCCCGTGGTCGCCCACTGTGCTGGAGTACCGTCAATGGGGTGGCAGCGCCGTATCTGGAACCCAAAGACTGGTATCCCACCCTTCCGACCGCCTACGTGTCGGCGATTGTCCTGCTCACCGACGACCGCGACCGAGTCCTGCTGGTCAAGCCCAACTACCGGGACTATTGGGCGCTGCCAGGCGGCATCCTCGACCCTGACGAGCAGCCCCATGGGTGCGCCGAGCGCGAGGTCGTCGAGGAGACCGGCCTGAAGATCGAGGCCCGGGCCCTGCTGGTCGTGGACTTCGTGCCGCCGCTGGGTGACCGCCCCAAACCAATGATCAACTTTCTGTTCGATGGCGGCCTTGTCGCTGACCCCGGCCTGATCCGGTTGCAGACCGACGAACTCGACGAATTCGATTTCTTCAGCTGGAAGGAAGCCTCCGCCCGACTGTCCGACCTCACCGCCCCCCGCATGCCCGCCGCCCGCGAAGCTCGCCAGACCGGTCGCACCATCTACCTGCCCGCCACTCGCTAAACGGCCCGTCGCGGTAGGCGGAGTCTGAGAAGTCGCCAGGAAATGTCGCGGTGGCATGTCGAGAACCCGCGCGCGGCTCCGTCCCCGGCAGTGAACACGGCCACAATGGGCCGTACCGCACTAAGGGGAACATGATGGCCAAGTATCTGCTGCTCAAGCACTACCGGGGCGCGCCGGCGGCGGTCAACGACGTACCGATGGACCAGTGGACGCCGGAGGAGCTTTCGGCCCACGTGCAGTACATGCGGGACTTCGCCGCCCGGCTGGAGGGTACGGGCGAGTTCGTCGACGGTCAGGCGCTCCTGCCGGAGGGGACGTTCGTCCGCTACGACGGCGAGGGGCGGCCGCCGGTCACCGACGGCCCGTTCGCGGAGACCAAGGACCTGATCGCCGGCTGGATGGTGATCGACGTCGAGACCTACGAGCGGGCGCTCGAGCTGGCAGGCGAGTTGTCCGCGGCTCCGGGTGCGGGGGGCAAGCCGATCCACGAGTGGCTCGAGGTGCGCCCGTTCATGGCCGAGCACCCCCCGGTGATCGAGTGAACGAGTCGCTGCTGCGGGAGCTGGTGCCCGTGGTGATCGGTGTTCTCGTCCGTCGCGGAGCCGACTTCGCGGCGGCCGAGGATGCCGTGCAGGACGCCCTGGTCGAGGCCGTACGCGGGTGGCCGGACGACCCGCTGCGGGATCCCAAGGGCTGGCTGATCACCGTGGCCTGGCGGAAGTTCCTCGACGCCGCCCGCGCGGAAACCTCGCGACGGCACCGCGAGCTACGCGTCGAGAGCGAGCCCGCGCCGGGTCCGGGCGAGTCGGCCGACGACACGCTCCGGCTGTACTTCCTGTGCGCGCACCCGTCCCTGACGCCGGCTTCGGCCGTCGCGCTCACGCTGCGGGCGGTCGGCGGTCTGACTTCGCGTCAGATCGCGCAGGCCTACCTGGTGCCGGAGGCGACCATGGCCCAGCGGATCAGCAGGGCCAAGCGCACCGTCTCGGGCGTACGGTTCGACCGGCCAGGTGACGTCGCCACGGTGCTGCGCGTGCTCTATCTGGTCTTCAACGAGGGCTACTCCGGCGACCTCGACCTTGCCGCCGAGGCGATCCGGCTCACTCGCCAGCTGGCCGTCATGACCAAGCATGAGGAGGTCGCGGGCCTGCTCGCGCTCATGCTGCTGCACCACGCCCGGCGTACGGCACGGACCGCTCCCGACGGCAGGCTCGTGCCGCTGGCCGAGCAGGACCGCGGCCTGTGGAACACCCGCCTGATCGCCGAGGGGGTCGACGTGCTCCAGGCTGCCCTCGCCCGCGACCGGCTGGGCGAGTTCCAGGCCCAGGCCGCCATCGCCGCGCTCCACGCCGACGCCAGGACGGCCGAGGAGACCGACTGGGTGCAGATCGTCGAGTGGTACGACGAGCTGGTGCGCCTCACCGGCAACCCGGTGGCCCGCCTCAACCGGGCCGTCGCGGTCGGTGCGGCCGACGGCGCGCGGGCCGGTCTGGCCGCGCTGGCTGAGCTCGATCCCGCCCTGCCCCGCTATACCGCCGTCGCGGCGTACCTGCACGAGCGTGACGGCGACCCGGTGACCGCGGCACGCCTCTACGCCGAAGCCGCCCGACAGGCGCCCAGCCTCCCCGAACGCGACCACCTCACGCGACAGGCCGCACGGCTCAACGCGCAACTGCGCAGGTGAGCGGCGGGTGCCAGGCATTCACCGCCCCGATAGCGACGGTCTGCTGTCGGCTGGCCGGACCGCGTCACTTGCCATTCAAGAGGCCGATATCCCGTGCACCTCGCTCCTGACCAGCGATCACCGCAAGCGGAAGACCAGCTGCAAAGCTGGTACCAGAACACGCCGAACTGCGGCGACAGTACTGGTGGTCGGTGTGCAACATGCAGGTCGAGTTGCGCCGCAAGTTCGGTCTCGGCGCACCGGACAGCCGTTGGATCAACGTCGGCGAGATCAGCGCCGAAGGTGACGGCGCCGGTGGTGGCGGCAACGGGTGGGTGATCCTCAGCGGCCACGACGCCGACGGCGCCGCGGGTATCAACGGCCCGATGAATCGGTGGTACGGCGGCATGGTGCACGAGCTGGGGCACGCGTTCGGCTTGCCCGACGCCACCTCCACCGACGGAACGTGCATGTCGGCAACCTTCTACAGCTACCCGAACTGCACCTTCAGCCAGGCACAGAAGAACAGCATCCTCAACGGCCGCTACGGCAGCTTCCGCTCCTGATCGGCGACGGGCGGCGTGACCGGTCGTCACGCCGCCCGGGCACAGGAACCAAGGGAGAATCCGAGCGAACCGCCTATCGCCTGAACATCCCGACGAACGCTTCGGTGCCTTCCCGCAGCGCGTCGTCGATGGTCTGGCCCTTGCCGCGGTAGAAACAATGGCCGGCCCGCCAGGGCAACCGCTCCACCGGCCATCGACAGCTGGGCGTAGTGCGTGACGCGTTCGTGTAACCGGTCGGCGGGGACGACTTCGTCGACGATGCCGAGTTCGAGCGCCCGCGCCGCCGTGAAGGGCTGTTCCGTGAGCGATGTTGGCCGGGGCAGATGCGTTGCAGGTGGGATGCTGGTCGTTTGGGGGACTTGACGGGGTTGATGACAAGTAGAAGGACTTGATTTTGTGACATATCCAGAAGAGGGTGCTTTAGGGTTAACTGAAGGGTGATTCCCCTGAGCCGGAGGAGAGCGAGGCGTGCGGAACGCCGGAGCGTCCATCGATCCGCCGACGGACCCGGTCGCGGCGGCGGCTCCGCCCGTTCCGCGGCGGCGGCACCCGGTGCGCCCGGCTACGAGCTCCCTTCCGCCCGGTGTTTCCTCCGATATTTTCGGTAGCCGCCCGCTCACGACGCCGACCACTCAGGAGAGCCAACTTCCCCCACCCGCGACGGTCGAGCCGTGGCCGATGGCGGGAGCCAAATCGGCCCTGGCCGTCCCCCCGGATCTCGCGCCGGAACCAGAGGAACCAGGCCTACGCTGGGGCCGCCTGCTGGCGATCATCCTGCTCATCATGGTGCTGCTGGTCTACCTGGTCCCGGCGGGCGTCATGATGGGGCGGGTCCTGCCGGGCACCACGATCCTCGGCGTGGACATCGGCGGTCTCACTCCGGTCGAGGCCGAAGACCGATTAAAGGCGAGGATGGCCAGCCACATCGCCACCGCCATCGTGATCAAACAAGGCCAGCAGCGAGTCAGCCTGAACCCGGAAGACAGCGGCCTTTCCCTTGATATACCCGCGACGATCAGGTCGGCTCCCGTGGGTTTCCCCAGCCCGTTCGAGGTATGGCAAGGCATCACCGGCCTGCGCGAGATCGAACCGGTGATCGCGGTCGACCGCGCCAAACTGCTGAATGTGATCTCTACCAGTGTGGCCTCGGAACTCGAGAAGAAGATGGTCGAAGGCGGGGTTCACTTCGACGGCATCCGCCCGATCGCGATAGAACCCCAGGCCGGGGTCGCCATCGACATGGAGGATATCGCCGCCGACGTACAGAAGGCGTACCTGAGCCCGGATCTCATGGTCGAGGTGGAACCCAAGCCGGTCCGGCCGACGGTCACCAGGTCGGGGGTCGCCGAGGCGGTCTCGTGGGCCCGGCGGGCGGTCTCCGAGCCGCTGACGCTGGTGACGAAGGACGCGGAGATCGAGCTCTCGCCGGAGGACGTCGCCGCTCATCTGGTCTTCTACGCAGACGGATCCGGTGGCCTGGACGCGCGTTTCGACGCCGCCGCGGCCGTGCGGGGGATCCCGCTGGTCCCGCCGGAACTGGCTCCCAGGGACGCCACGTTCAGCACGTCAGGCGATCGTCCCGTCCTGGTGAAGGCCAAGGCGGGCCGGGCTGTGGACACCGACGATCTGAGCACCGCCGTGCTCAAGGAGATCGGCGTCGGCGGCAGCCACCGGGTGACGGTCCCGCTGACGGTGGCGCAACCCGCGCTCGGCGACGACGAGGCGGTCAAACTCGGCATCAAAGAGCAGATCAGCACGCGCACGTCGGAGTTCCCCTGCTGCCAGCCCCGGGTCAGCAACATCCAGACCGTCGCCCGCCTGCTCGACGGCCGCGTCGTCAAACCGGGCGAGACGTTCTCGCTGAACGCGGCGACCGGCCGCCGCGAGGGCGTACTCGGCTATAGCGGCTCGGTCGAGGCGGTCGAGGTGCGCGGCAAGCGCGGCCAGGACGTGGCCGGAATCTCCCAGTTCGCCACCGCCATGTACCAGGCGGTCCTCTACGGTGGCCTGGAAACAGTCGAGGCCACCCCGCATGAGAACTTCGTCCCCCAGTACCCACCCGGCCTCGAAGTCGCCATCTCCTACCCCGGCCCCGACCTACGCTGGCGCAACGACTCCCCGCACGGCGTCCTGATCCGCGCGACCGCCACCGACACCTCGGTCACGGTCGCCCTCTGGAGCACCGCCCGCGACACCGTCGAAATCAAACAATCCACCCGAACCAAGATCATCCCCCGCCCCACAACTCAGGGCCCCACCCAAAACTGCGTCCCCATCGCAGGCGCGGACGGCTTCACCATCAAAACCACCCGCACCAGTACGCCCCTGACCGGCGGCGACCCCAAAATCGAAAGCATCACCACCACCTACCACCCCCAAACAGCGGTGGTCTGCCCACCAGCGAACGACTAGACGCCCAGTCGTCACGTGTACGACATCCGCAGAAGCTTGCCGGATTTCTCCCCACCCGCCCAGCCCTTTTGATTCCCCTCGGGCTCCGCCCGCCCCCGCCGTTGCCGCCCGGCACCGCCGGAAAGGGACAGGGATTGCGGATATCCAAAGCGCGCCCAGGCGATGGCGGGTGACGGCCGAGGCCACCCGCCATCGCCCGCGTTCTCAGTCGGTGGGGATGATCAGAATGCGGTCGTCGCCTTCACGTGGTGAGCCTCGCCCGTCCAAGTTGCTGGTCGACGCCCAGAGCAAACCGTTCGGTGCGGTGGCCGCGGCGCGCATGCGGCCGAACTCGCCCTCGTAACGCGCCACCGGTTTCCCCGCCGTGCCCGCGTCGGTGACCGGCACCTGCCAGAGGCGTTCACCACGCAGCGCCGCCGCCCAGAGCGACCCATCCGCGTACGCCAGACCCGACGGCGACGCCTCATCGGTGGACCACGTCACGATCGGATTGATGTACCGATCGTCATCGGAGACACCTTCGACCTCCGGCCACCCGTAGTTCCCGCCCGCCTTGATGAGGTTGATCTCGTCATAGGTGTTCTGCCCGAACTCCGTCGCGTACATATTGCGCGCATCATCCCAGGCAATCCCCTGCACGTTCCGATGCCCCAAACTCCAGACAAGCGTCCCGAACGGGTTCCCCGGCGCGGTCGTCCCGTCCATGGTCATACGCAGGATCTTGCCCCCAAGAGACCCCTTGTCCTGAGAGAGCCCACGTTCGCCCACCTCCCCGGTGGAGGCATAGAGAAAGCCGTCAGGCCCGAACGCCAGCCGCCCCCCGTTGTGGATGCCCCCCTTGGGAATGCCCGTCACGATCGCGACAGGATCCCTGAGCCCCTGGTCATACGAATACCGCACGATCCGGTTATCGGCATCCGCAGTGAAATAAACGAAAATATTGTGATCTTCCCCGAACGTCGGAGACACCGCGACGCCAAGCAGCCCGCCCTCCCCAGCGGCGGAAACCCCCTCGATCACGCCGACCTCGCTGGACCCGCCCTGCGGAGTAACCCGCAACAACCGCCCCGTATCCCGCTCGGTCACCAGCGCGTCCCCACCCGGCAGGAACGCGATGGCCCACGGCACCTCAAGCCCCTGCACCAGCGTCTGCGGCGCCCCCTTCGGCGCCACCGGAGTCACGCTCGCCAACGTCGGCGTCGGAGCGTCCGCACCTCCCGCGCTGTCCACCGCAGGCGCGGCCGAACACCCCGCGACCAGCACCGCCGCGCCGATCCAGCCCAGCTTCATGATTCCCTCCTCCTGTCCCTCCCCATACTGGCTCTTCCGGCGAAAGGTTCCCTAAGGTTGTCAGCTGTGAAGATCTGGATCGCCCCCCAAGCGGTCGCGGCAATACCGTCCGACCTCCCCGACATTGAATTCTCCGTCTACGACGGCACCGCAGAACCGCCGGGCGTTGAGGACGTCGAGGTCTGGGTGCCCACCCTCATACCCGTGCCCGACATCCCCGAACTCCTGTCCCGGATGAAGCGATTGCGGCTGATCCAGACGGTGACGGCGGGCGTCGAGCCGTACCGGCCGTATGTTCCGGACGGCGCGGTGCTGTGCAACGCGCGCGGCGCGCACGACGCGGGCACGGCCGAATGGGCGGTCGGCGCGATGATCGCGGTGCTCCGCGACTTCCCCGGCTTCACCGCCGACCAGCAGCAGGGCCGCTGGCGTTACCGCCACACCGGCGTGCTCGCCGACTCCACCGTCCTGATCGTCGGGTACGGCTCGATCGGCGAGGCCCTCGAACGACGCCTGGCCGGCTTCGAGGTGAACGTGATCCGGGTGGCCAGATCGGCCAGGGACGGCGTGCACCCCGAGTCCGACCTGCCGGAACTGCTGCCGCACGCGGACGTGGTGGTGCTGCTGGTGCCCGCCACCCAGGCCACCACCGGGTTCGTGGACGCCGCGTTCCTGGCCAGGATGAAGGACGGCGCGCTGCTGGTGAACGCCGCGCGCGGCGCGGTGGTCGACACGATGGCGCTGGTCGCCGAGCTGAACTCGGGCCGCCTGCGGGCCGCGGTGGACGTCACCGACCCGGAGCCGCTGCCCCAGGGGCACCCGCTCTGGACCGCCCCCGGGCTGTTCCTCACCCCGCACGTGGCCGGGAGCACCCCGGCCTCCACCCGCAGGGCGATCGACCTGGTCCGCGCCCAGCTGCTGCGTTTTCGCGCGGGGGAGCCGCTGCTGAACGTCATCACCGGGGTCTACTGACTTCGTCTATTGAACTCAACGTCAGTGAGATGGTTCCGGAACGTGCCTGCCCCGTGACCTCGGGTCCGTAGCGTTGTTGCTCGCGCGGATCGCTGTTATCAGATCGGTGACGACTGGGCCGTTGGCACCATGTCAAGCTTCGCCGCCGCGCAAACTGACGATGTGACCGGATGTAAAGGGCGACGAGCGTGAACGGCAGGAGGGACCCGAGGGTCTCGCTGATCGCCGCGGCCGGGCTCGGCGCGGCGGTGATCGCCGCTGCCCTCATCGCGGGTGGCTCCGACACCGCGGTGACCGCGGTGGCGGGCCTGGTGAGCGGCCTGCTCGCCGCCGTCTCGCTGCTGGTGGCCTCGACCAGGAACGCCAGCGCGCACCGGCGCGAGGCGGTCGCCTGGCGCTGGCTCGCCGGGGGCGCGCTGACCTGGCTGTTCGGCATCGGGGTGCGCCCGGTGGCGGCCGGGACGGCGTTCGTGCTCACCTTCGCCGACCTGCTGCTCCTGGTCGGCTCGCTGCTGCTGATGATCGGCTGCTGGCTCACCGCGGTGCCGCCGCCGCAGCGCCGGGGCGTGTTCCGGCAGGCCACCGAGGCCTACCTGGGCGCGGCCTCGATCTTCGCGATCACCTGGGCGGTGCTGCTCGGGCCGATGGCCGAGCGGGCCGAGGACGCGGGCGCCTTCTACTTCACCCTCGCCCTGCCGGTGCTCTGCCTGCTCGCCGCCTGCGCGGTCGCCCCCAAGGTGGCGGTGTCCCGGGCGGCCAACCGGGCGGTCGGCCTGGCCGGGCTGCTGGTGCTGGCCGCGATCACGATGGCCGAGCTGGCCACCGCCGTCACCCGGCTGAACGGCGAGCAGTCGCCGACCCTGGTGGCCGGTCTGGTGGCGCCGGCCGCGTTCCTGCTGCTGGCGGTCGCGCCGTGGATCGTGGAGGGTTCCCGGGGCCGGGTCCCGGCCCGGTTGCGCGCGGCGGCGACGCCGATGCCGGTGGTGGCGGCCACGCCGTACGCGCTGGTGGCCGCCGCGACCGTGGTGGTCGGGGCCGACGTGTTCGCCCGCGGGCCCGCGCTGACCATCGTGGTGGCCTCCGTGCTGGCCGTGCTGCTGGTCCGGCTGATGGTGCTGATGTTGTCGGCGGACGGGCTGCGCAACCAGCTGGCCATCAGCGAGCGCCAGCTGAACCAGCTGGCCGCCGACACCGGCGACGTGGTGCTGATGTGCGACAACGAGGGCACGGTCCAGGAGATCAGCGCGGGCGTCGAGGAGACCTACGGCTACGACCCGGTCGAGCTGACCGGCAAGTCGATCTTCGACTACCTGCACCCGGAGGACGTGCCCGGCATCCAGGCCCAGCTCCGCCGCATGATCGAGGACGAGAGCCCGCAGCGGTACGGCACCTGCCGGATCGAATGCCGCGTCCGCGCCGCCGACGGCACCTGGCGGCCCACCGAGTCGGTGGCCACCCGGCACGTCCGCCACGAGGACCTGGTCCTGGTCACCACCAGAGACGTCAGCGACCAGGTGGCGCTGCGCAACCAGGTCACCCACCTGACCTTCCACGACGGCGTGACCGGCCTGCCGAACAGGGCCTACTTCGAGGAGCGGACCCGCGAGGTGCTGCCCCGGGCCAGCCGCCCCGCCGTGATATTTCTGGACCTGGATGGGTTCACCGGGGTGAACGACTCGGTGGGTCATGCCAGCGGCGACTACCTGCTCGGGCAGGCCGCCCGGCGGTTGCGAGCCGCGGTGCGGGCCGATGACACGCTCGCCAGGTGGGGCGGCGACGAGTTCGCGGTGCTGCTGGAGTCCGGCGGCGACGCGCAGCTCGCGGTGGACCTGGCCGAGCGGCTGGTCCGCGCGGTCTCCGCCGAGCCGTTCCGGGTGGCCGACCGGGACATCGCGCTGACCGCCAGCGTGGGCGTGGCGTTCGCCGAGGACGAGACCTCGCCGGGCGATCTGCTGCGCAACGCCGACGTGGCGATGGCGCGGGCCAAGGGGCTCGGCGGGCGGCGGGTGGAGGTGTTCGCGGCGCACATGCACGCGGATGCCGTACGGCGCCTGGAGATCGCCGCCGACCTGCAGCGGGCCCTGCTGGAGAAGCAGTTCGTCATCGAGTACCAGCCGATCGTGGACCTGGCCACCAACCGGGTGACGGCGGTGGAGGCGCTGGTGCGCTGGTGCCGTGGCGGCACGTTCGTCCCGCCGGAGCAGTTCCTGGACGCGGCCGAGGAGACCGGCCTGATCGTGCCGCTGAGCGAGTGGATCCTGACCGAGGCATGCGGCGAGGTGGCCACCTGGCGGGCCTCCTCGTGGGACATCGGGCTGGCGCTCAACCTGTCCAAGCGGCAGATCACCGCGCCCGGCTTCGTGGAGACCATCTCGGCGGCGCTGGCCGACAGCGGCCTGCCGCCGAGCGCGCTCACCCTCGAGGTGATCGAGGAGATGCTGGTCGAGGACGCCGGCGACACCGTCGAGAAGCTGTCGGAGCTGCGCGAGCTCGGGGTGCGGCTGGCCATCGACGACTTCGGCACCGGCTACGCCTCGCTGGCGTTCCTCCGGCAGCTCCCGGTCGACATGATCAAGATCGATCCCTCGTTCGTGTCCGGTCTTGGCCTGGACGAGACGCTCACCCTGCTCACCCGGACCATCGTGCGGCTCGGCCACGACCTCGGCCTGACCGTGGTCGCCGAGGGCATCGAGCGCCCCGAGCAGCTGGAACTCCTGCGCGAGATGGGCTGCAGCAGAGGCCAGGGCTACCTGGTCGCACGCCCGATGGGCGCCCAGGGCGTGGACTCGCTCATGCGTACCAACCTCACCAGCCTCCAGAACACCGCGTGACATTGGCCGCGCCTCCGGCACGGTGGGCTCGACCGCCTTCAGCCTGTGCCTTCCCTCGTCACTCCGGCCGCTTCGCGACCTGCGTTCCTCAGTCCAGACACAGGCGCGGCCGAGCACAGTTTGTCCGTATGATGAGATCGCCGTCCCAGATGATTTGACGTGGCGGCGGTCTTTCGGACAAGGTGGAGCCATGCATCGCAGTGGGATTCTCGTAGTACTTCGCAGGCGCGCAGCCTGACGAGGTCCTGAGTCCTGCGCGCCGCCCCAGCTCCGCCCAGCGGACGGGGCATTTTTTATGCCCAGCCATCACACCAGACCTGCTCAGCCACATGAGGAACGAGCCGATGACCGAACAGATGACAGGTGCCCAGGCCCTAGTGCGGGCGCTGGAGCACGTCGGGGTCGACACGGTGTTCGGGATCCCGGGCGGCGCCATCCTGCCCGCCTACGATCCCCTCTACGACTCGACCAAGGTCCGGCACGTGCTCGTACGGCACGAGCAAGGAGCCGGCCACGCCGCCGAGGGGTATGCCCAGGCGACCGGCAAGGTCGGCGTCTGCATGGCCACCAGCGGCCCGGGCGCCACCAACCTGGTCACCCCGATCGCCGACGCGTACATGGACTCGGTGCCGATCGTCGCCATCACCGGCCAGGTGGCGTCGGCGGCGATCGGGACGGACGCCTTCCAGGAGGCGGACATCTCCGGCATCACCATGCCGATCACCAAGCACAACTTCCTGGTGACCAGCGCGGCCGACATCCCCAGGACGATCGTGGAGGCCTTCCACATCGCCTCGACCGGACGTCCAGGACCGGTGCTGGTGGACATCTCCAAGGACGCCCTCCAGGCCACGACCACCTTCACCTGGCCGGTCACCATGCAGCTGCCGGGCTACCGCCCGGTCACCCGCCCGCACTCCAAGCAGATCCGCGAGGCGGCCCGGCTGATCGCCGAGTCCCGCCGCCCGGTGCTGTACGCCGGCGGCGGCGTGCACAAGGCCCGCGCCTCCGCCCAGCTGCTGGAACTGGCCGAGCTGACCGGCATCCCGGTCATCACCACCCTGATGGCCCGGGGCAGCTTCCCCGACAGCCACCCGCAGCACCTGGGCATGCCCGGCATGCACGGCACGGTCGCCGCGGTCGGCTCGCTCCAGCGCAGCGACCTGATCATCGCGCTGGGCGCCCGCTTCGACGACCGGGTCACCGGCCGCCTGGACACGTTCGCGCCGAACGCGAAGATCGTGCACGCGGACATCGACCCAGCCGAGATCTCCAAGAACCGGCACGCGGACGTGCCCATCGTGGGCGACTGCCGCGAGGTCCTCACCGACCTGATCGCGGCGGTCAAGGCCGACGGGCGCAAGGGCGACTACGCCGACTGGTGGCAGGCGCTCAACGCGCTCAAGGGGACCTACGCGCTCGGCTACGAGGAGTTCGAGGACGGCACGCTGGCCCCGCAGTACGTGATGGAGCGGCTCAGCGCCATCGTGGGTCCTGACGCGTTCTACGTGGCCGGGGTCGGCCAGCACCAGATGTGGGCCGCCCAGTTCATCGGCTACGAGCGGCCGGGCACCTTCATCAACTCCGGCGGCCTGGGCACGATGGGCTTCGCCGTGCCGGCCGCGATGGGCGTCAAGATGGGCAGCCCGGAGACCACGGTCTGGGCTATCGACGGCGACGGCTGCTTCCAGATGACCAACCAGGAGCTCGCCACCTGCGCCCTGGAGGGCGTGCCGATCAAGGTCGCGGTCATCAACAACGGCAACCTCGGCATGGTCCGCCAGTGGCAGACGCTCTTCTACGAGGAGCGTTACTCCAACACCAACCTGCAGTCGACACGCCGGATTCCGGACTTCGTGAAGCTCGCCGAGGCGTATGGTTGCGTCGGTCTGCGCTGCGAGCGGCCCGAGGACGTGGACGCCGTCATCCGCAAGGCGATGGAGATCAACGACGCGCCGGTGGTGGTCGACTTCGTCGTCCACGAGGACGCGATGGTGTGGCCGATGGTCGCGGCCGGAACCAGCAACGACGAGATCAAGTATGCCCGTGACATGGCGCCGAAATGGGAGCACGAGGACTGATGAGCCGCCACACCCTCTCCGTTCTGGTGGAGAACAAGCCCGGCGTGCTGGCCCGGGTGTCCGCGCTGTTCAGCCGCCGCGGCTTCAACATCGACTCGCTGGCCGTCGGGCCCACCGAGCACGACGACATCTCCCGGATGACCATCGTGGTCAACGTGGAGGAACTGCCGCTTGAGCAGGTCACCAAACAGCTCAACAAGCTGGTGAACGTGCTCAAGATCGTTGAACTGGACACCACCCAGTCCGTGCAGCGCGAGCTCATGCTGATCAAGGTCAGGGCGGACGCGGACTCCCGCAGCCACGTCCTGGAACTGGTCAACCTGTTCCGCGCGCGCTGCGTCGACGTCGCGCCCGACGCGGTCACCATCGAGGTCACCGGCACGGCGGACAAGCTGGAGGCGTTCGTGCGCGTGCTGGAGCCGTTCGGCATCAAGGAACTCGTGCAGTCGGGCATGGTGGCCATCGGCCGCGGCGCCCGCTCCATCACCGACCGCTCGCTCCGGGCGCTCGACCGGACCGCCTAAGAGAACCCTGAAAGGTTTACCCACAGTGACTGAGATCTTCTACGACAACGACGCGGACCTGTCGATCATCCAGGGGCGCCACGTCGCCATCCTCGGGTACGGCAGCCAGGGCCACGCCCACGCGCTCAGCCTGCGCGACTCCGGCGTGGACGTCCGCGTCGGCCTGCCCGAGGGCTCCAAGAGCCGGGAGAAGGCCGAGAACGACGGCCTCCGCGTGCTCACCCCCGGCGAGGCCGTCGAAGAGGCCGACCTCACGATGATCCTCGCGCCGGACCACATCCAGCGCCACCTCTACGCCGAGCACGTCGCCCCCAACCTGGTCCAGGGCGACGCCCTGTTCTTCGGCCACGGCCTCAACATCAGGTACGGCCTGATCGAGGCCCCCGAAGGCGTCGACGTCGGCATGGTCGCCCCCAAGGGCCCCGGCCACCTGGTCCGCCGGCAGTACTCGGCCGGCCGCGGCGTGCCCTGCCTGGTCGCCGTCGAGAAGGACGCCAGCGGCAGCGCCTGGGCGCTCGCGCTGTCGTACGCCAAGGGAATCGGCGGCACCCGCGCCGGCGCCCTCAAGACCACCTTCACCGAGGAGACCGAGACCGACCTGTTCGGCGAGCAGGCCGTGCTCTGCGGCGGCGTCTCCGAGCTGATCAAGGCGGGCTTCGAGACCCTGATCGAGGCGGGCTACCAGCCCGAGGTCGCCTACTTCGAGTGCCTGCACGAAATGAAGCTGATCGTCGACCTGATGTACGAAGGCGGCATCCACAAGATGTACTGGTCGGTCTCCGACACCGCCGAGTACGGCGGCTACAGCCGCGGCAGCCGCCTGATCAACGCGGACACCAAGAAGGAAATGCGCAAGATCCTCGACGAGATCCAGTCCGGCGACTTCGCCCGGGAACTGGTGGCCGAGTTCGACGGCGGCCAGGTCCAGTTCAACAAGTACCGCGAGGAGCTGGCCGAGCACCCGATCGAGAAGACCGGTGCCAAGCTTCGTCCGATGATGAGCTGGCTGCAGAACGAGCAGTAGCGCGGAAACGGCGGCGCTACCCCACGCGGGTGGCGCCGCTTTTCTTTTGGCGGGCGTTTTCTACGCGGGAGCGGACACCAGGAAAGCGCAGTCCCCAAAGGAGATCTCGTCCCCGGTGCGAACCCGTGCCGGACCAACGAGCCGCCAGCCGTTCAGGCGGGTTCCGTTGAGCGAGCCCAGATCCACGAGAAGCCAGTAGTCCTCTTCGCGCCGGAGTTCCGCATGGACGCGAGAAACCGTCAAATCCGAAAGGACGAGGTCGCACGAGGATCCCCGGCCGACCACATAACGGATGCGGCTGTCCGGCGGAAGCGCCAGCCGGGGGAGCCGCGGCCGGCGCCAGGCGTGCTGCAGCCGTGACGTGAAGTCCGACGCGGAGGACACGACTTCGGTGATACGACGACGCCAGCGGCCCCGATGCGGCAAATCCGCGATGAGTTCGTCCAGCTCGTCGCGGCTGCGGGCGCGCAGTGCCTGATCCACCCGCCCTACGAACGTCTCCATCGACAGGCGCCCTTCGGCCGCCCTGTCGCGAAGCTCGTTGAGCGCACGATCGCGATCTCCGTCGGAGGCGCGTACGGGTTGCTGCGAGCTCATGCCTGGAGTATCCGCTTTCCAGAACTCTGGTGTCCAGATTGTTGTGACATTGCCGCGCCCCGGCACGGCGGACCTGCTTATGGCCGATCCTCCGGATCGGCGGGCTCGGCCGCTCTCAGCCTGTGTCTTCCCTCGTCACTCCGGCCGCTTCGCGACCTGCGTTCCTCAGTCCAGACACAGGCGCGACCGAACCGAACATGACTCTACCGGCCCGCGCTGCCACGCGGGCCGGTAGAAGCAATTACGGCCTACCGAAGTCCTGAGTCCAGTAGGGACCGCCGGCGGCGACATATCCGACGCCGATCTGGGTGTAGGAGCAGTTAAGGATGTTTTCGCGGTGCCCCTGGCTGCCCATCCAGTCCTTGATAACGGACGCGGCCGTCTGCTGGCCCTGGGCGATGTTCTCCCCGATGGAGGAGAAGGAGTAGCCGGTGGCCTTGATCCGGTCCACGAAGGAGCGACCGTCCTTGGAGTCGTGGGAGAAGTAGTTCTTCGCGGACATGTCGGCGGAGTGGCCGCGGGCGGCGGTGTGCAGGCGTGCCTCGTGGGTGAGCGGCCGGCAGCCGGCCTTGGCGCGTTCGACGTTGGTCAGCCGCACGACCTCGTTCTCGATCGCGGTGCCGACACCGGAGCCGGTCCCGCCGCTCGGGTCCTCCGTCGGGGTGGGGGTGGGGGTCGGCTTGGGCACGGCGGGGCACTTCACCCGGACCTTCCTGGAGGTCGCGACGTGCCCGGCGGAGTCGGTGGCGGTGGTGTAGAAGACACCGGAGGCGCACTTCACCGTGGCGGTGAGGCGCGCGTTGCGGACGATCCGCGAGCCGCTCTTGACGACGCGGTCCGGACCGGCGACGGACTTCTTGATCCGGATGCGCAGGCGGGCCTCCCGCGTGCATCCGGCTCGGGACACGCTCGCGCGCAGGCGTCCGGCGGTCAGGGACGGCTTCCCCGCGGCCACGCGACACCGCGCCGCGGCTGACGACTCAGCTACGGACGCGGCGGATGCCCCCGAGGAGGAGCCGCCCGAGGATCCGGTCGACTTGGCCGCGAGTCCGGCCGAAGCGGCGACGGGGGAGGCGGCCGGGAGGGGGGTCGTGCCGCAGCCGACGGCGAAGATCGCTGTCGCGCAGAGGAGCGCTCGCAGAGGTTTGTTCATGAATCCTTCCAGGTGAAGGGGGTTAGACGCTGGATGGAAATCAGCATTATGGTCCTCCTTCGGCCGGGAAGTCCGACAAATCGACCGTTTTGTCGTTTGATCGGAAGATCGGCAGGGCCGTCAGCCCTGATGGATTCGTTCCATTCGCGCAAGTGTGATCCTCGTCACACCCCCCGATTTGCCGACTGCATACCGCGTATGCATACTGCGTATATGTCGATCCGCCACGGCCTGCTCGCCCTGCTCAGCCAGGGGGCGCGCTACGGCTATCAGCTCCGCGCCGAGTTCGAGGCGTCCACGGGGGCGACCTGGCCGCTCAACATCGGCCAGGTCTACACGACGCTGTCCCGGATGGAGCGCGACGGCCTGGTGGCCCCCGGCGAGCAGGACGAGCAGGGCCGGGTGGTCTACGCGATCACCGAGAGCGGCCGGTCGGAGCTGGAGCGCTGGTTCAGCACCCCCATCGTCCAGTCCGACCGGCCCAGGGACGAACTGGTGATCAAACTCGCGATGGCCGTGACCGCCCCCGGCGTGGACGTGCGCGGCGTCGTGCAGGCCCAGCGTTCGGCCACCATGCGCGCCCTGCAGACCCTGACCAGGGCCAAACGCGGCGCCGACCTGCCGCAACGCCTGGTCTACGACTCGATGATCTTTCAGGCCGAGGCCGAGCAGCGCTGGCTCGACCACTGCGAAGCCGTTCTCGGCGCGTCCCCCCAGGAGTCTCAATGAGCACAGATCCGGTGTCCCGCCTGACCGAGGTCACCAAGGTTTACGGGTCGGGCGAGCAGGCCGTGCCCGCCCTGCGAGGGGTGAGCCTGCGGGTCGCGGCCGGCGAGCTGGTCGCGGTCATGGGCCCGTCCGGCTCCGGCAAGTCCACCCTGCTGAACCTGGCGGGCGGCCTCGAGCGGGCCACGTCCGGCACGGTCGAGCTCGCGGGCGTCCCGCTGGCCGCGCTGTCCCCGCGCGCGCTCGCCTCCCTGCGCCGCAAACACGCGGGATACGTGTTCCAGGACCTCAACCTGATTCCCTCGCTGACCGCGATCGAGAACGTGATGCTGCCCCGGGAGCTGGACGGAGTCCGTACCAGGCAGGCGCGGGCCGAAGCCGGGACGGTGCTCGGCGAGGTCGGCCTGGTGGACGCCGGGGATCGTTTCCCCGAGGAGCTGTCCGGCGGCCAGCGGCAGCGGGTGGCCGTCGCCCGTGCCCTGGTCGGCGGCCGCTCGCTGCTGCTGGCCGACGAGCCCACCGGCGCGCTCGACACCCCGACCGGCGACGCGGTCCTCCAGCTGCTGCGCGAGCGCTGCGAGGCCGGCGCGGCCGTGCTGCTGGTCACCCACGAGTCCCGGTATGCGGCCTGGGCCGACCGGGTCGTCTACCTGCGTGACGGCCAGGTCACCGACACCGCCGAGCCGCTGGTGAGCAGCCGATGAGCGCCTTGCGCACGATCCTGCGCCTGTCCCGGCACGACCTGCGGCGGGCCAAGGGGCGCAGCCTGCTGATCTTCCTGATGATCGCGGTGCCGGTCGCCCTGGTGAGCCACCTGCTCGTGCTCTTCACGACGGCCGCCGTCAACGCGGAGGAGGCGATCCCGGCCGAACTCGGCTCGCGCGCCGACGCCCAGGTGCGGTCCATCGGCTACGGCCTGCCCGTCGAGCAGGACGCCTTCGGTGAGCTGTGGAACATGGTCGGGGAAACCGCCCCGGATTCGGCGAAGCGGTCCTGGACCACCGCCCAGATCGCGGCGGCGACCGGCGGCCGGGTCAGCCGGATCACCGAGGGCGAGCAGGTCGTGGAGATCGCCGGAGACAGGAAGTGGATCTACGCGTACGAGATCGACTCCCGCGACCCGCTCACCCAGGGCACCTACGTCCAGGTGTCCGGGCGCATGCCCGCCAACGCGGGAGAGGCGGCCGTCTCCCGCGCGCTGGCCGAGCTCGCGCCGATCGGCTCGACCCTCCGGCTGCCCCGGACGGACGCGCGGGTCCGGGTGGTCGGCGTGGCCGAGTCGGCCGGGAACATGTCCCCCTCGGACGCGGTGATCATGCTTCCCGGCGTCGCCGACCCGGCCCCGGAGTCCACGCTGGTGCCGCAACCCGCGGCGGGGGCCGTGCCGGACACCACGATCGTGCGGCCGGTCCGGGAGGTGCACTGGCTCGTCGACACGCCCGCTCCGGTCGGCTGGACCGAGGTCCGGCGGCTGAACCAGGAAGGGCTGGTGGTGCGGTCCCGCTCCGTCGCCGCCGACCCACCGGAGCTGCCCACGCTGTTCCCCCGGGACGAGACGTCCGGCACCGAGGCGACGGGCGTGCTGCTCGGCATCCTCCTGATCGTTCTGGAGGTGGTGCTGCTGGCCGGGCCCGCGTTCGCGGTGGGCCTGCGCCGCCGCAGGCGCGAACTCGGCCTGCTGGCGGCACAGGGCGCGGAGCCGGGGCACCTGCGCCGCCTCCTGCTGGCCGACGGGCTGGTGCTCGGCGGCCTGGCCGGGCTGGCCGGGGTGCCGCTCGGCATCGGGATCGCCGCGCTGACCGTGTGGCGCGCCAACCTGCCGGTCCCGGTCTACGGGCCGTTCGAGGTGCCCGGCTGGCCGCTGGCCGGGGTGGCGGCACTGGCCCTGGCCAGCGGGCTGCTGGCCGCGCTGACGCCGGCGATCCAGGCCGGTCGCGCCGACGTGGCCGGCGTGCTGGCCGGGCGCCGGGACCGGGTGCGCGACCGTGCGGGCCTGCCCGTGCTCGGCGTGGTCCTGGTGGTGGCGGGAACCGCCTGCTGCGCGCTGGGAGCCCGGCTGAGGGGAACTCCGTCGCTCTGGTTGCTGGCGATCGTCTTCGGGGTGCTGGTGCTGCTGCTCGGGCTGGTCGCGCTGACCCCGCTCCTGGTCCGCGTGGCCGGGCGGACCCGCGCCCGGCTGCCGCTGCCGCTCCGGCTCGCGGCCAGGGACGCCGCGCGCAACCGGGGCCGCACCGCACCCGCGGTGGCCGCCGTGATGGCCGCGATGGCCGGGCTGACCACCATCGCGGTGCTGCTGTCCAGCCAGGACGCCGACCGGCGCGCGACCTACGTCTCCGCCCAGGCGCCGGGCACGGCCACGGTCTTCGCCGAGGACCTCGCCGCTGGCCGGTGGGCGGGCGTGCGCTCGGCGGTGGAGGCCGAGCTGCCCGGCGTCCCGCTCATCGAGGTCAAGACCGTGGGATCCGCCGGGGACGACCTGCCCCCGCTGGAGAGCCGGGCCCAGCTGGTTCGATCCTGCCAGGGGTGCGGCTACGCGATCAGCCTGCTGGGCGACGTGGTCGTGGGCGGTCGTGACCTGCTTCGTTATGTGCTCGGGAAGGACGATCCGGTCGCGGCCGCCGCGCTGGCGGCGGGAAAGGCCGTGGTCTTCGACGCCAACGGCGTGCGCGACGGGAAGGCCCGGATCTCCGTGCCGGGGACGGCGGACAAGCCCACGCGGGTCACCGTGCCCGCGGTCGCGGTGCGCGCCGACCGCCCGCCGCCGGTCGGCGCGATCCTCCCGGACGGGCTGGCGAGCGACTCCCGGCTGACCGCGCGGACCACCGCGCTGCTGATCGATCCGGCCGACCTGAGGCTGACCGCCGAGCAGGAGCGGCGGGTCGGCACCCGCGTGTCCGAATTGAGCGGTCAGGTGAGCCTGGAGATGAATCGCGGCCCGCAAGCGCGGGAGGGGGATCTGACGCTCGCCGTGATCACCCTGGTGGCCGGGCTGCTGGTGCTGGTCGCGGCCGTGGTCGCGACCGCGCTGGCCGCCGCCGACGCCCGGCCGGACCTGGACACGATGGCCGCCATCGGGGCCTCGCCGTGGACCCGCCGCCTCACCGTCGCCGGTCAGGGCGCGTTCATCGCCGGGCTCGGCACGCTGGTCGGCCTGGCCGCCGGCCTGGTGCCGGGCAGCCTGGCCGCCTGGGCCGTCACCGGCGCTCCCGACGGCGGCATCCGCTATGGCGCGGACACCGCCACCATCCCCGAGTTCGCGTCCACACCGATCGTGGACGTCCCCTGGATGTTGCTGGCGGGCACGGCGCTCGTGCTGCCGTTGCTGGCGGCTTTGATCACCGGGGTGTTCACGCGGGCCGGAGTCCGGCCGCTGCGGCGGCTCACGTGACCGCTGGGGCCAGCTTGTCGGCGCTGAGGTCGTACTTGAGGGTCATCAGGACGCCGGAGAGGATGATCAGGGCGGGGATGACGGTCAGGCCGATCAGGACCGCGGTCACCGCGCTGTCCGGTTGCACCACCGGGTTGGCCGGGTCGGACTCCAGGAAGCCGCCGATGGACAGGACGGCGCCGTAGATGGTGGCGCCGAAGGCGGCGACCGCGCTCTCCACCGCCGTCCACAGGCCGGTGAGGACGCCGCCCCTGCGCTTGCCGCTGACCTGGCCGTCGTAGGCGATGACGTCGGCCAGCATGGAGAACTGCAGGAGTTGCAGCCCGGCGTACCCGACGCCGACCACCACGATGCACAGGTGCGCGTAGATCGGGCCGAGCAGCGGGCTGGCGATGGCCAGGATCGCGCCGGACATGAACAGCAGGCCGGACAGGATCATCGCGCCGCGCTTGTCGAGCACCCGGGCCAGCCACACCCACAGCGGCATGGTGATCAGCATCGGGCCGACGAGCGCGGCGAAGAGCGTGGTCGTCGCCTTCGGGTCGCCCACCGTGTAGGCCGCGAAGTAGGGCGCGCCCGCCAGCATCACCCCCGCCGCCAGCGTCTGGGCGCTGCACAGCCCGAGCAGCCAGAGGAACGGCTTGGACTCCCGGGCCGCCGCCAGCTGCGCCCGCAGCGATCCCTCCGAGTCCTGCTGCCCGGTGTACGGCGCGTTCGCGGTCCCGAAGAACGAGCCGATCATGGCGACCAGCAGGATCACCGCGAACACGATGCCCATCAGCCGGTAGCCCTCGATGGTGTCCCCGGCCAGCATCGGCGCCAGCACCCCGCTCATCGCGATGGCGATCGCGATGAACACCATCCGCCACTGCAGCAGCGCGGTGCGCTCGTGGTAGTCGTGCGTCATCTCGGCCGGCATCGCCTTGTACGGCACCTCGTACAGCGCGTACCCGGTGGCGGCGACCAGGAAGACCAGGCCCACGAAGATGGCCGCGGGCACGCCCTTCAGCGGCGGCCCGATGAACATGATCGCGAACGAGATGGGCAGCACGGCGGTCCCGGCCAGCATCCACGGCCGGCGCGGGCCCCAGCGGGAGACCGTGCGGTCCGACCACTGGCCGATCAGCGTGTTCGCGATCAGGTCCCAGGCCTTGGGCAGGAACACCACGACCCCGGCCAGCAGCGGATCCACCGCCAGCACGTTGGTCATGTAGATCAGCAGGAGCAGCCCGGGGATGGCCGAGAAGTTGGCCGTGCAGAACGAGCCGACGGCATAGCCGATGCGCACACCGGTGGGGACCCGCCCGGGGGTCGCGGGAATCATGGCGTCATTGAAGCCCACCAAGCGCCCGACCGCCTAGGCCGAGGTCCCGATTGCCCGGCAAGGTGTTATAGACACCCGCAGATCCCGATTTTTCGGCCCTAAAGCCGCTTAATCGAGATTTGGTCCCGCGTCCGCGCGTAGCACATGGCCCTGGCCGGGCCGCGCGTGCTGATCCTGTTATTTCCCGCGCGTCCGCGTCCACCAGATGCTGTGGCCGAGCTTGAGTTCGCTGAATTACTCCCGCACGTCGGCGCACACCACGTGCGCGCCTAATTCGATCATCCGGCGTTCGGTGTGCGCGTCCGCCACCCGGGCCATCAGCACCGGCGCCTCGCTCGCCGCCAGCTGCGGCAGCCGGGCCCGCACCCCGCGATGCAGATCGCGGACGATCTCCTCGGCGGCCGGGGTGTGCACCTTGACGTGCAGCATGATCCCCGACGACCCGGACACGGTCCTGGCCTCGGAGATCCACACATGGTGGATGACCGCGAAGTCGCGGAGCAACTCGGCGATGGCCACCCGCAGCGCGGGCAGGATCGGATGGTTGGTGCGCTGGTACCCGGGATCGACGACGGTCATCGCCCCCGACAGGTGCTGGCGCGGCTGCGGAACCCAGGACGACGAGGAGACCGGCGTCGGGGCGGGCGCGGGCATGGTCCTGACCGGCGGCTTGGTGATCATCGCCATGCTTCCGGTGGCGTACGCGTTGGGCGCGGACGCCGCCAGCACCGGGGCCGGACCGCTCCGGTTGGCCTGGAGATACCGCTGGAGATCCTCGATGGGGACGGCAGCGGCAGCCGGCCCCGCCGCGTCGATGACGATCTCCCGGACCCCGGTCACCCGCTGGATGTCCAGGATCGTGTCCGCGTCACACGCCGACAGCGCGTGGCTGCCGCGATGGCGCGCGTACGTCGCCGGGCCGGTGTAGCCGAGCAGGACACGTTCCCCGCCCTGCGTCGTACCGAGCACGACCGAACGATCGGGTCTGACCGCCACCAGGATTCCCCATTCGGCCAGCGCCGCCAGTAGACGGTGCGGGCTGCCGTGCTGGGCGAGCACTTCGCCGAGAGCGGGGTTCCCGATGCTCATATACGAAACCATAGGTACCGAACCACGGTTTAGCAGGCTAATCGCCAAGAAAGGGTGCGATCAATACCAAGCTGGAGGCTGTGTGGATGGGCACGGTCCAATCTGGGTATGCCGGTCGTTTCGGCTTGGCCGCGCCTGTGTCTGGACTGAGGAACGCAGGTCGCGGAGCGGCCGGAGTGACGAGGGAAGACGCAGGCTGAAGGCGGCCAAGCCCGCCGTGCCGGAGGCGCGGCCATAAACACAGCACGCGAGGGAGTCTCACGATTCCCCTGCGTAACAGTTGTCTCGTATGGCGGATCCTCCACAGGGCCTTTCACCCGCGCGGATAGACTCGGGGCCGTCCGAGATCCGGCAAGCTCGCGCTGATCGCGCCCGTAAATTCCCGAAGGACAAATCAGTGAACAAGCCAGTCGTCCTGGTCGCAGAGGAGCTGTCCGACGCCGGTCTGGCCGTGCTCGGCGCGGACTTCGAGGTCCGCCACACCGACGGAGCCGACCGGTCCCAGTTCCTCCCCGCGCTCGCCGACGTGGACGCTCTGATCGTCCGCAGCGCCACCCAGGTGGACGCCGAGGCCATCGCGAACGCGCCCAAGCTGCGCGTGGTCGCGCGGGCCGGCGTCGGTCTCGACAACGTGGACGTCGAGGCCGCCACCAAGGCCGGCGTCATGGTCGTGAACGCGCCGACCTCCAACATCACCAGCGCCGCCGAGCACACGATCGCGCTGATCCTGGCCTCGGCGCGGAACGTCGCCCAGGCGCACGGCGCGCTCAAGAACGGCGAATGGAAACGTTCCAAGTACACCGGCGTGGAGCTGGACGAGAAAGTGGTCGGCATCCTCGGCCTCGGCAAGATCGGCCAGCTGGTCGCGCAGCGCCTGCAGCCGTTCGGGGTGGAGATCATCGCGTACGACCCTTATCTGCAGCCCGCCAGGGCGGCGGCGATGGGGGTGCGCCTGGTCTCGCTGGAGGAGGTGCTGCAGCAGGCCGACTTCATCACCGTGCACCTGCCCAAGTCCAAGGAGACCATCGGTCTCATCGGCGACCGCGAGATGCACCAGGTCAAGCCGAACGTGCGGCTGATCAACGTGGCCCGCGGCGGCATCATCGACGAGAACGCGCTCTACTCCGCGATCAAGGAGGGCCGGGTCGCCGGGGCCGGCATCGACGTGTTCCCGAAGGAGCCGGTCACCGACAGCCCGCTGTTCGAGCTGGACCAGGTCGTCGTCACCCCGCACCTGGGCGCCTCCACCCACGAGGCCCAGGAGAAGGCGGGCACCCAGGTGGCCCGCAGCGTCAAGCTGGCGCTGGCCGGGGAGTTCGTGCCGGACGCGGTGAACGTGCAGGGCGGCGCGGTGGCCGAGGACGTCAAGCCGGGCCTGCCGCTGACCGAGCGGCTCGGCCGGATCTTCACGGCGCTGGCCGGGGAGGTCGCCACCCGCCTGGACGTCGAGGTACGCGGCGAGATCGCCTCCCAGGACGTGCGGGTGCTGGAGCTGGCCGCGCTCAAGGGCGTCTTCACCGACGTGGTCACCGACGCGGTGACCTACGTGAACGCGCCGCTGCTGGCCAAGGACCGGGGCGTCGTGGTCGAGCTGGTGACCAGCGCGGACAGCCCCGACTGGCGGAACCTGATCACCGTGCGCGGCGTGCTGGCCGACGGGCGGACCGTCTCGGTCTCCGGCACGCTGTCCGGCCCCCGGCAGATCATGAAGCTGGTCGAGGTCAACGGCTTCACCATGGAGATCGAGCCCACCGACCACCTGGCCTTCTTCACCTACACCGACCGGCCGGGGATCGTCGGGATCGTCGGGCGGCTGCTCGGCGAGCACCGGGTCAATATCGCCTCCATGCAGGTGGCCCGGGGCGAGAAGGGCGGCAAGGCGCTGATCGCGCTGACCGTGGACTCGGCCATCCCGGCCGACGTGGTGGACCAGATCGGCGCCGAGATCGGCGCCGACAGCGGGCGCACGGTGGATCTGGAGGACTGACCTGCATCTCATATGGTGAGATGCACGGTCGTCCACTGAGATGGCTGCGGTATTCTGGCAGACCTCCGCAAGACTTAATTAGAAAGTTGTGATCTGGACAGCCGCTGCGGTGAGTCGTCTGGTCGGCGGCTATGCGGCTGGCTATGGGACGGGTTTCTGATTAACTGGAGGTCTGCCATGTATGACATGTATCCCTGGAACAACCGTCCAGGGCACAGCCACCCGATCGACGAGCGCCAGGACGAAGCCGCGGACGCGCTCCAGACGGCTCTCGACCGCCGCGACAACGGCGGCTCCCCGCAGCGCTAGAACCGCTGCCCCGCCGTGATCAACTGCACCCTCGCGTTGTTGGGGGAATATGCCAACCTTGGGATGTGGTGAGCATCGGCGGCGTGACCGCGAACACGACGAGCCTGCTCCGGGTGATGAACGAGCGGGCGGTCTTCGGCGAGATCTTCCGGATGGGGCGGGTCTCCCGGCCTGAGCTCGCCCAGGCCACCGGCCTGTCCAAACCGACGATCTCGGTGGCTCTCGCGGATTTGGAGCGCGCCAAACTGGTCCGCGCGGTGGGTTTGCGCACCGGCAACGCGGGCCGCGCCGCTTTGCTGTACGAGATCCGCCCGCAGGCCGGCTGGGTGCTCGCGATCGACGTCGGGCGCAACTACGTCCGGCTGGCCCTGGCTGACCTGATCGGCGACATCGTGGCCCGGCGGGACGAACAGTCCAGGGCCGAGACCCCGCACGCGCTGCTCGAGCAGCTCACCGAGATCGCGGCCGCGCTGCTGGCCGACGCGGGGCTGGCCGCCGAGGACATCACGTTGTCGGTGTTCGGCACGCCCGGCATCCACGACAAGGAGACCGGCGCGCTGCTGCTGGCCCCCAACCTGCCCGGCTGGGAGCTGCCCGGCGTGGTAGACCGGCTCGCCGAGGTGGTCGCCGCGCCGTACGTGCTGGAGAACGACGTGGACCTGGCCGCCGTCGGCGAGGGGGCGTACGGCCTGGGGCAGGGTGTCTCGCATTTCGTCTTCGTCTCCATCGGCACCGGGATCGGCATGGGCGTCGTCATCGACGGCAAGCTCTATCGCGGCTCCCGGGGCGCGGCGGGGGAGATCTCGTACCTGCCGGTGGGGGAGGGCGACCCGCGCGTCAACCCGGGGCGCGGCATGTTCGAGTCGGTGGCCTCCGCCGACGGCGTGGTGGCGCTGGCCCGGCGGCTCGGCCTGGACAGCGCCACCGCCAAGGACGTGTTCGACGCGGCCAGAGCCGGGGATCCGCTGGCGGCCCGGGTGCTGGACGCCGAGATCGACCACATCGCGCACGCGCTGGCCGGGGTGACCGCCGTGCTCGACCCTGAACTGGTCGTGCTCGGCGGTGGCATCGGCGCCCAGGCGGGCGACCTGCTGGCCGGTCGGGTGGCCGAACGCCTGGAGGCGCTGGTGGCCTTACGGCCACCGCGGATCGAGGTCTCCTCGATCGGCCAGGACGCCGTGCTGCTCGGCGCGCTCGCCGTCGGCCTGGCCGCGGCCAGGGACTATGTGTTCGAGAGCACGGTCACGCCCGGATGATGAGATAGGTTCTCGATCTACGAGATGGGCTAGTAGGGTACGCGCATGGATTCGAGCAACATCCAGCTGGCGGTGATCCCCGGCGACGGGATCGGCATCGAGGTCGTGACCGAGGGACTGAAGGTCCTGGACGCGGCCGGGGTGAAGGTCGAGACGACGCAGTATGACCTCGGCGCCAAGCGTTACCACGCGACCGGCGAGACGCTGCCCGACCCGGTCCTCGACGAGCTGCGCGGCTTCGACGCGATCCTGCTCGGCGCGGTCGGCGATCCGAGCGTGCCGCCCGGCGTGCTGGAGCGCGACCTGCTGCTGAAGCTGCGGTTCCAGCTCGACCACTACGTCAACCTGCGCCCGGTCAAGCTGTTCCCCGGCGTGGAGACCCCGCTCGGCAAGGTGCTGCCCGGCGACATCGACATGATCGTCGTCCGCGAGGGCACCGAGGGCCCCTACGCGGGCGCGGGCGGCGTGCTCCGCAAGGGCACCCCGCAGGAGATCGCCACCCAGGACTCGGTGAACACCGCGTACGGCGTCGAGCGCGTCGTGCGGTATGCCTTCGCCAAGGCCGCGAGCCGGGAGCGGCGCAAGCTCACCCTGGTCCACAAGACCAACGTGCTCACCTTCGCCGGTGATCTCTGGCAGCGCACGGTCAACCGGGTCGCGGAAGAGTTCCCCCAGGTCGCCACCGACTACTGCCACGTCGACGCGGCCTCGATGTTCTTCGTCTCGCAGCCGCAGCGGTTCGACGTGATCGTCACCGACAACCTGTTCGGCGACATCCTCACCGACATCGGCGCCGCCATCGCGGGCGGCATCGGCCTGGCCGCGAGCGGCAACGTCAACCCGGACCGGACCTCGCCCAGCATGTTCGAGCCGGTGCACGGCTCCGCCCCCGACATCGCGGGCCAGCACAAGGCCGACCCGACGGCCACGATCCTGTCCGTCGCGATGCTGCTGGATCACCTGGGCTTCGCCGAGGCTTCGGCCCGGGTCGAGCAGGCCGTCGCCGACGACCTGGTCGAACGGCAGGGCGCGTGGGTGGCCCGCCGGACCCGCGAGATCGGCGACGACATCGCCGCCCGAGTAGCCGGCTGACGCCGGCCACACACACCTGAGCGCATGGTGGCCCGCAAAGGGCCGCCGTGCGCTTTTTTGTTCCCCGCGAAATGCCCTAAGTTTCCATTAGCAGAGTAGAGAGAAGGAACCTCGCCATGATCACCCAGCTCAGCTTCGACCTGCAGCGCAATCCGAACGCCCGTGGGCGGGACGAGCGCGAGCGGATTCTGGCGAACCCGGGCTTCGGGCAGATCTTCACCGACCACATGGTGTCGATCGACTTCACCGAAGGCCAGGGCTGGCACGACGCCCGCGTCGAGCCGTACGGGCCGCTGGTGCTCGACCCGGCGACCTCGGTGTTCCACTATGCCCAGGAGCTGTTCGAGGGGCTCAAGGCGTACCGGCAGGCGAACGGGGCGATCGTCGCGTTCCGGCCGTTCGCCAACGCGGCCCGGTTCAACCGGTCGGCCGCGCGCATGGCCATGCCGGAGCTGCCCGAGGACACGTTCGTGGAGTCGCTCGAGCTGCTCGTGCAGACCGACCGGGACTGGGTGCCGACCACCGAGGGGCACAGCCTCTACCTGCGTCCGTTCATGGTCGCCACGCAGGTCGGGCTTGGCGTGAACTACCCGTCCAAGACCTACCGGTATATGGCGATCGCCTCGCCGGCGGCGTCGTACTTCGCGGGTGGGGTCAAGCCGGTCAAGGTGTGGCTGTCCACCGAATACACCCGGGCCGCGCCCGGCGGGACCGGGTTCGCCAAGTGCGGCGGCAACTACGCGGCGGCGTTCGTGGCGCAGCGGCAGGCCGTCGAGCAGGGCTGTGACCAGGTGGTCTGGCTGGACGCGTACGAGCACAGGTTCGTGGAGGAGATGGGCGGGATGAACCTGTTCTTCGTCTACGGCGACCGCCTGCTCACCCCCGAGCTGACCGGCACCCTGCTGCCGGGCATCACCCGCGACTCGATCCTCACCTTCGCCGCCGAGCTCGGGCTCACCGTGGCGGAGGGCAAGATCTCGATCGAGGAGTGGCAGCAGGGCTGCGCTTCCGGCGAGCTCACCGAGGTCTTCGCCTGCGGCACCGCCGCCGTGGTCACCCCGGTCGGCTCGGTGAAGGGCGCCGACCGCGAGTGGACGGTCGGCGACGGCAATCCCGGCCCGGTCACGCTGAAGATCCGCGAGGAACTGATGGGCATCCAGTACGGCACCCGCCCCGACAACCACGGCTGGGTCCACAAGATCTGCTGATATTTCAGTAAATAGCCCTCAATGTTTGCGGATCAGCGTGAGCCCGTCCGCGATCGGGAGCAGCACGGAGTCGACCTGCGGGTCGGCGGTGACCAGGTCGTTGAAGGCGCGCATGGCGGGCACGTTCCCGCCCGCCCGCGCGTCGGCGATCCGCCCGCCCTGCAGGGTGTTGTCCGCGCAGATCAGCCCACCGGGCGCGAGCCGGTCCACCAGCTCGTGGTAATACCCGGCATATCCGGGTTTGTCGGCATCGATAAAGGCGAAGTCGATCGGCTCGTCCTCCGGCATCGCCTCCAGCGTCTGCTGCGCCGGGCCGAGCCGCAGCTCGATGCGATCGGTGAGCCCGGCCTTCTCCCAGTAGCGCCGGGCCACCGCCGTCCACTCCTCGCTCACGTCACAGGCGATCAGCTTGCCGCCCGGCACCAGACCCCGCGCGATGCAGATCGACGAGTACCCGGTGAACGTCCCCACCTCGACCGCCAGCTTCGCCCCGGTCAGCTGCACCAGCATGGTCAGCAGCGTGCCCTGCTCGGGGGCGATCTGCATCCCCGCGTTCCCGCCGGTCAGCGCGGCCGTCTCCACGGCCAGCTCGCGCAGCGTCTGATCGGGCTGGGTGGCGTGCGCGGCCACGTAGGCGGGCACCGACGGATCCTGGTAAGACGCCTTCATACGCCCACCCTAGATCATGTGCGCGTCTCGAATTCTGAGATCAATGTGTCGAATCACGAGTCGTATGGCAGACTCTGGGGCACCATGACTTACCGTCTGCTCATTATCGGCAGGCGCGCTGGCTGACTAGGACACCGCCAGCGCGCAGACCTCTCACGCCCGTGAGGGGTCTTTTTGTTTGACGGGGCATGCTGGCAGGACCTCCTAAAGGAGACGAAACCCAATGGCTGACGACGCTTTCCACGTGTACGACACGACCCTGCGCGACGGCGCGCAGCAGGAAGGCCTGAACCTCTCGGTCGCCGACAAGCTGGTCATCGCGCGGCACCTGGACGGCCTCGGCGTCGGTTTCATCGAGGGCGGCTGGCCGGGCGCCAACCCCAAGGACACCGAATTCTTCCGGCGGGCTCAGACCGAGCTCGACCTGAAGCACGCGCAGCTCACCGCGTTCGGCGCGACCCGCCGGGCCGGGGTGAAGGCGGCCGACGACCCCTTGGTCGCCGCTCTGCGCGAATCCGGCGCGCCGATCGTGACCCTTGTCGCCAAGAGTCACGACCGGCACGTGGAACTGGCCCTCCGCACGACCCTGGAGGAGAACCTCGCGATGATCCGCGACACGGTCTCCCACCTGTATGCGGAGGGCCAGCGGGTTTTCCTGGACGCCGAGCACTTCTTCGACGGCTACAAGTCCAACCCGGCGTACGCGCTGGAGGTCATCCGGGTCGCCGCCGAGGCGGGCGCCTCGGTGATCGCGCTGTGCGACACCAACGGCGGCATGCTCCCCGACGAGCTCGCCGACGTGGTGCACCAGGCGAGCCAGACCTCGGCCAGGATCGGCATCCACTGCCACGACGACACCGGCTGCGCGGTCGCCAACACCCTCGCCGCCGTCCGCGCCGGCGCCACTCACGTGCAGGGCTGCGCCAACGGCTACGGCGAGCGCTCCGGCAACGCCAACCTGTTCACCGTGGTCGCCAACCTCCAGCTCAAGCGCGGCTACGACCTGGTGCCGCCGCAGTCGCTGCGGGACATGACCAGGATCGCGCACGCCATCACCGAGGTGACCAATGTCACCCCCAACTCCCACCAGCCGTATGTCGGCGTGTCGGCGTTCGCCCACAAGGCCGGGCTGCACGCCTCCGCCATCAAGGTGGACCCCAACCTCTACCAGCACATCGACCCCGCCGAGGTCGGCAACGACATGCGCATGCTCGTCTCCGACATGGCCGGCCGCGCCTCGGTCGAGCTCAAGGGCCGCGAGCTGGGCTACCAGCTGACCGGCGACCAGTCGCGCGAGCTGGTCGACCGGGTCAAGGAGATGGAGTCCCGGGGCTACACCTTCGAGGCCGCCGACGCCTCCTTCGAGCTGCTGCTGCGCGACAGCGTGCACGGCGAGCGCCGCCGCCACTTCGCGGTCGAGTCGTGGCGGGTCATCGTGGAACGCCGCCCGTCCGGTGAGGTCGCCTCCGAGGCCACCGTCAAGCTGCACGCCAAGGGCGAGCGGATCGTCGCCACCGGCGAGGGCAACGGCCCGGTCAACGCCCTGGACCGGGCGGTCAGGACGGCGCTCGAGGGCATCTATCCCGAGCTGACCGCGGTCGAGCTGATCGACTTCAAGGTCCGCATCCTGGAGGGCACCCACGGCAGCGACGCGATCACCCGGGTGCTGATCACCTCCAGCGACGAGACCGCCGAGTGGGCCACCGTGGGCGTGGACGAGAACATCATCGAGGCCTCCTGGCAGGCCCTGGAACAGGCCGTCACCTTCGGCCTACTCCGCGCGGGCTACACGCCGTAACATGGCCGATCCTCCGGATCGGCGGCCGAGCCTAAACGAGGTCCTTACCGGACATCTTGAACGTGGCCGGGCCGTTGGAAGTGCGCACGATGACGGTCCGGCCGGAACACGACACGTCCGGCTGGTCGGTGCCCGGCACCACCAGCGTGAGCAGCGCCTTCGCCGACGGCGACTGGATCACCGCCGCCGCCTCCTTCTTCATGTACGACCCGGAGATCCAGCCCTGGTAGGGCGAAGTCTGGCCACGCACGATCTTCTGCCCGCCGACCGGCTTGCACCCCGGCAGCGCCAGCTGCACGATCGACGCGCGCCAGGCGCCGTCGCTCACCACGACCTTGCCGCCCGCGTTGGAGGCCACCTTCAGCGCCGGCGACAGGTGCCACAGGTTGCGTACCTTGCCCGAGCTGACCGTGTCGTACACGGCCATGACGTCCTCGTCGTGGTTGACCAGCACCGCCCGGGTCCGGCGGGTGCCGTACGCGGTGTCGGTGACCGTGAACGACTGGCGGTCCTTGCCGATCGACTTCTTCGTCAGCGTGGACGCGACGCCGCCGCGGAACCGTTTCCCGGACACGATCGGCACGTTGTGCGCCTCCGGGGTGATCGTCCAGCGGCGGTAGGGCGTGTTCTCGTAGGAGTGGAAGCCCGCCTCGGTGAGCAGGTTGCGGCCCTGCGCGTAGTACGTGACGCCGAGGTGGTCCTCGTGGCCGTGGAACTTGAGGCCGGGGCCGTACCGGATCGAGTAGTAGGCCGACTCCTTGGAGTCCCACTTCGTCCGGCCGAAGACGTAGCCGGCGCGGTAGACCTGCACCAGCGAGTCGGGGCGGTCGAACGCGGCCGGTTGCACGTCGGCGGGGCCGTCGCCGATCGGGACCAGGTAGCCGTCCGGCTGGGTGGCCGCGCTGATGTGCTCGGGCAGCAGATCCCAGCGTTTGGCCAGGTCGGCGGGGACCTTCAGGCCACAGTCCTTGATCTTGTCCATGGCCACGCGGAGCCGGTCGTGGAAGTAGACCGCGTAACGGGGAGCCTGCTCGCGCAGCGCGCCCTGCGAGTCCACGTCCAGCGTGGTGGTCTTCACCATCCGGCGGATGGCCTGCGACCGCCAGGCCTTGTTGTCGTAGCGGCAGGCGATGCCGAGCAGGCCGATGTCCTGGTCGAGCCCGTGGTTGTGACCCCACTCATAGTGCTTGTCGTTGGCCAGGATCCGGGCATGCTGCGACAGACTGTCCCGCAGCCACTTGTCCGGAACATGCCTGCTCAGGCACACCAGCGCGGGCGCCCGCAACGCCACCGGATGCTCCGCCCACGCGTAGCCCGCGCCGCCCCCGGGCGGGTTCTTGGCCACCCAGTCCTTCGCCACCTCGGTCGCCCTGGCCAGGTACGCGGCCTTGCCGGTGGTCTCGAAGTCGGCGACCAGCCGCCCCATCCAGCGCAGCGAATGGAACACCATCTGCCAGGACCGGTTCTTGTACGGATTGAGCTTCCAGTTCACCTTCTCGCCCACCTGAACCGCGGGCAGATCGAGGAACGACAGCTTGCCCGCCATCACGTCCTCGGAGGTGGGCGTCGCGGGCAGCCAGTCCCCCTGGCATTCCGGTGTTCTGGCCGCGTACGCGGGCCGCGCGGTCAGCAGGCTCCCCGCCAGGAACAGGATGAACACGCCAACAACTCTGGTACGGCCGGGCACACCTGTTCCTTCCATAACGCTGGGGGGCGCGGATCATGCTGGCCGAACCCGGCGATCCGGTCAAGTAACCACACAAATTTCTCAGGCATCACCCGGTGAGCGGGACCACTAGCCTGGTGAGGTGCGTATCGCAAGGTTCTCCACGGGCGGCGGCGTCGCGTTCGGAGTGGTGGAAGAGGGCGGGCAGATGCTCGCCAAGATCGACGGTCACCCGTTCGGCGGGATCCAGCTGACCGGCGAGCGGTTCCCGCTGGCCGAGGTCAGAATGGTGGCGCCGATGTTGCCCAGCAAGGTGGTCGCGATCGGGCGCAACTACGCCGATCACGCCGCCGAGATGGGCAACGACGTCCCGACTGAGCCGATCATGTTCATCAAGCCGTCCACCTCGGTGATCGGGCACGGCGAGGCCATCATGTATCCGCAGGGTCTCTCCGAGCGCGTCGACTACGAGGGCGAGCTGGCCGTCGTCATCGGGCGGCTGTGCCGGGAGGTGCCGGTCGAGCGGGCCAAGGACGTCATCTTCGGCTACACCTGCGCCAACGACGTCACCGCGCGCGACCTGCAGAAACGGGACGTGCAGTTCACCCGCGCCAAGGGCTTCGACACCTTCTGCCCGCTCGGGCCGTGGATCGAGACCGACCTGGACGCGACCGACCTGGCGCTGACCACCTCGGTCAACGGGGAACTGCGGCAGAGCGGGCGAACCTCGCAGCTGGTGTTCGACATCCCCGCGCTCATCGCCCACGTGACCGCCGTGATGACCCTGCTCCCTGGCGACATCCTGCTCACCGGCACGCCCGCCGGTGTCGGGCCGGTGTTCCCGGGGGACGAGGTCAGCGTGGGCATCGAAGGCATCGGAACTCTCACCAACAGGGTGATCACACGTGACTGACGTACGGGTCCGCTTCGCGCCGTCGCCGACCGGCATGTTCCATGTCGGCGGCGCCCGCTCCGCGCTGTTCAACTGGGCGCTGGCCGAGCAGTCCGGCGGCCGGTTCGTCCTGCGCATCGAGGACACCGACGCCGCGCGCAACCGTCCGGAGTGGACGGCGGGCATCATCTCGGCGCTGGCGTGGATCGGGATCAGCGGCGATTCGCCGTACTTCGAGGGGCCTTACTTCCAGTCGGCGTACGAGGCGCAGCACCGGGAGGCCGCCGCGCTGCTGCGCAAGGACGGCCGGGCCTACCACTGCACCTGCACCCGCGAGGACGTGAAGGCGCGCACCGGATCCGAGCACCAGGGTTACGACGGGCACTGCCGCGACCTCGGCCTGACCGAGGGCGCGCTGCGCTTCCGCACCCCCGACGAGGGCGTCACCGTGGTCGAGGACGCGCTCCGTGGCACCGTCGAGTTCCCCAACGACGCGATGGAGGACTTCGTCATCGCCCGCGGCGACGGTTCCCCGCTGTTCGTGCTGGCCAACGTGGTGGACGACGTGGAGATGCGGATCACCCACGTGGTCCGCGGCGAGGAGCACTTCTCCAACACCCCCAAGCAGCAGCTGCTCTGGCGCGCCCTCGGCCACACCCCGCCCATCTGGGCGCACCTGCCCGTCATCGTCAACGAGAAGCGGCAGAAGCTCTCCAAGCGCCGTGACAAGGTCGCCCTGGAGTCCTACCGCGACGAGGGCTACCTCGCCGAGGCGATGGTCAACTACCTGATGTTGCTCGGCTGGGGCCCCGGCGACGACCGCGAGATCATGCCGTGGTCCGACATGGTCCCGCTGTTCTCGCTCAAGAACGTCAACCTCTCGCCCGCGTTCTTCGACGAGAAAAAACTCCGCGCCTTCAACGGTGAATACATCCGCGCCCTCCCGCTGGACGTCTTCATCGACCGCTGCGCCCCCTGGCTCGACCCCGCCTGGGACCGCGAAACGTTCACCCGAGTCGCCGGACTAGCCCAAACCCGCGTGGCCGTCCTCTCCGAAATCACGGCCAACGTCGACTTCCTCTTCCTCTCCGAGCCCATCCACGACCAGCCCTCCTGGGACAAGGCGATGAAACCGGGCGCCGCCGAAATCCTCTCGGGGTACGCCTCCCGCCTGGAAACCATCAACTGGGACCCCGACTCCCTGAAGACGGCCCTGGAAGAGGTAGGCGCCCACCACGGCCTCAAACTCGGCAAGGCCCAGGCCCCCATCCGTGTCGCCATCACCGGCCGCACAGTCGGCCTCCCCTTGTTCGAGTCCATCGAGGTCCTCGGCCGCGAACGCACCCTCGACCGTCTCCACACCGCCTTGGCCAAGCTGTCGCAGGAATAGCCGTGGGCCACTAGCAATAGGGCCGATAGACGCGCTCCTCGCCGATCGCGGGTACGACGCCGGCTTTCGAGTCCACCCATTCGGGGGGCACGTGCGTTGAGTATTGCGGTGGTGGGTCGTCATAGACCACGACGTCGGAGAACGACAGGGGAATGAGCTCAGGGTGGCCCGGTATCCAGCCACAGCCGTTGTCGCCCGCCGAGGCGTGAAGCACGGGAACCACGACCAAGGCCATGATCAGCAAGAGAGCAGGAGACCGTCGACCGTTCACTGATCTATTCTCCCGGTCCATCGCAGTGACATTGATCACTCGGTTCGCCTCACAGAACGGCCGCCGCCGCGACCGCACGGACACCGTCGTGACCTGGCAGACACCGTCGTGATCGGGTAGACACCGTCGTGACCGGGCAGATGCGCCGACAACTCCGACTGCGCCTTCCCTGCCGAGAGGCGAGACCTGTACTTGGCGCCGATGCGGTGAGAACCATAACCAGCGTGAACGGCGCCGGATGACGGCGAGCAACCTGGCACCCCGTTCACGCTGGTAGGCACCCTCAGAGGAGGCCGCGGCGTTCCAGTAGGGGCTCGATTCGGGGGTCGCGGCCGCGGAAGGTGCGGAAGGCGGTCATGGGGTCGACGCTGCCGCCCTTGGAGAGGAGGTGGGTGCGGAAGCGGTCGCCGTTCTCGCGGAGCAGGCCGCCGTTCTCGGTGAACCATTCGACGGTGTCGGCGTCGAGGACCTCGCTCCAGATGTAGGAGTAGTAGCCGGCGCTGTAGCCGCTCGCCCAGATGTGGGCGAAATAGGTGCTGCGGTAACGCGGCGGGACGGCGGCGAGGTCGACGCCCGCGCGCTGCAGGGCCTCGGTTTCGAAGGTTTCGGCGTCGCCGGACTCGTAGTCGGTGTGCCAGGCCCAGTCCAGCAGGGTGGCGGCCAGGTATTCGACCGTGGCGAAGCCCTGGTTGAACTTCTGGGCTTCGAGCATGCGGTCGACCAGGTCGCGGGGCATCGGCTCGCCGGTCTCGTGGTGTTTGGCGTAGTTGGCCAGGATCTCTGGGTGGGTGGCCCACATCTCGTTGACCTGGGACGGATACTCGACGAAGTCGCGGGGCACCGACGTGCCGGAGAAGCGAGGGTGGCGGACGTCGGAGAACAGGCCGTGCAGGGCGTGGCCGAACTCGTGGAACATCGTGTTGACCTCGTCGAAGGTCATCAGGGTGGGTTCGCCCTTGACGATGTTGAGGTTGTTCACCACGACCGGGCGCGAGCCTTCCAGACCGGACTGCTGGACCAGGCTGTTCATCCAGGCGCCGCCCCGCTTGGAGGCGCGGGCGTGGTAGTCGCCCAGGAACAGGCCCAGCGGGGAGCCGTCCTCGTTGAAGACCTCCCAGACGCGTACGTCGGGGTGATAGCCATGGAGGTCGGGGCGGGCTTCGAAACGCAGGCCGTACAGGCGGGAGGCGGCGTAGAAGACGCCGTCGTGCAGGACGCGGTCGAGTTCGAAGTACGGGCGCATCTGGGCGCTGTCGATGGAGTAGCGCGCCTTGCGCACCCGTTCGGCGTAGAAGGACCAGTCCCAGGCCTCGATCGGGAATCCGGCTTCCGCCTCCAGGGCCTCCTGCTCGCGGCGGGCGTTGGCGACGGCGGGCGTGACGAGTTTGTCCAGCATCTCGGTGACCGCGCCGGTCGTTCCTGCGGTCTGGTCGGCCAGGACGTACTCGGCGTGATTGCGGTACCCGAGCAGGCCCGCGCGTTCGCGCCGGAGCGTGGCGATCCGGGTGATCAGCTCGGCGTTGGCCGCGCCGCGGCCGACGGAGGCCAGGTGCACCCGCTCGCGCAGCGCCCGGTCGGTGAGCGAGCTGAGGGCGGGCTGTCCGGTGGGGAGCACGAGAGTGATCAGGTACTTGCCGTCCAGGCCGCGCGCCGTGGCCGTCTCGCGGAGGCCCTCGATCGCGTCCAGGGTGAGCCCGTCCAGCTCGGCCGCGTCCTCGACCACGACGGCCCGCTCGTTGGTGTCGTTGAGCAGGGTCTGCTGGAAGGTGGTCGCCAGCGAGGAGAGTTCCTCGTTGATCGTCCGCAACCGCGCCTGCTGGGTCTCGTCCAGCTCGGCTCCGGCCCGGATGAAGTCGGTCAGGTAACGATCCAGCAGCCACTGCTGGGTGGGATCGTCGGTGGAGATGGCCTTCAGCCGGGCGTACAGGCGGGGGTTGAGGTTGATGGAGTCGCTGTGCTTGGCCAGTTTGGGGGTGATCTCCTGCTGGATGGCCTGGATGCCCGGGGTGGTGTCCGAGGAGGCCTGGTTGAAGAACACGGTCGCCACCCGTTCGAGCAGCCGCCCTGACAGTTCGAGCGCCTCCACGGTGTTCTCGAAGGTCGGCGGCTCGGGATCGGCCGCGATCGCCTCGACTTCCGCGAGGTGTTCGGCCATGCCCTGCTCGAACGCGGGCGCGTAATGCTCCTCCCGGATCTCGCGGAAGGGGGGCAGCTGGTAGGGCAGGGCGCTGGGGAACAGGAACGGGTGGTCAGCCGGGGTCATCGGTGGCGGCTCCTCACGGTGGTCGGATTCGTACAGGTTCGCACAAGCCGTGAAAACGACGCGATCGCCATGCTCGCGGGAATCGTTTTGGTAGTGGGTCTCTGACTGGGCTATTCTTTCGGAGTCCGCACGCGAACCTCTGTGAGGGGTGAGCGAGTTGATGGGGTATGGTGTAATTGGCAGCACGACTGATTCTGGTTCAGTTAGTCTAGGTTCGAGTCCTGGTACCCCAGCTGCATCTCAGTAACACACGGTGCATGGTCCCGTCGTCTAGTGGCCCAGGACGCCGCCCTCTCAAGGCGGTAGCGGCGGTTCGAATCCGCTCGGGACTACCAAACCTCTCTAGAGAGGTTTGCGCAAGGACTTGAAAGCTTGCAAAGTTTCTTGTCAGAACGAAAAAGCTTGGTCCCGTCGTCTAGTGGCCCAGGACGCCGCCCTCTCAAGGCGGTAGCGGCGGTTCGAATCCGCTCGGGACTACGCTGATAAAGCGCCCCGCGCCTGCTGAAACGTAGGTGAGGGGCGCTTTCGTCTGCCCGGCTGCATCCGCGCGCTCCAGAGCATCGAGCGCGCACACCGTCAGTGGTGAGAAGACCCGGCTGTGCGGACGACGAGCTTTCCGGTCACAGCGCCGGTCTCCATGTCGCGGTGGGCCTGCACGATCTCGTCCATACGGTAGACCTTGCCGATCGGGACGGTGATCTCGCCGCTGGCGACGGCGTCGATGAACTCCTGCAGTACCGGAGCGGGGAGATCGCTGGCTTCGCCGGAATAGGCGGTGAGGCGGACGCCGTTGGGGATGAACTCGATGGGGTAGAAGTCGCGGACAGTCCACTCGTCCGACAACATGCCGGTGAAGCACACCGTTCCGTGCGCTCTGGTGGCGCGGAGTGTGTCCGCCAGCGTCGGTGTGCCGACGAGCTCTACGGCGCCGTCGACTCCGCCGGGGACGATCTCGCGTACCGCGTTCGCGATCTCGCCGGTGTCGATGATCACGTGATCGACACCCACTCGGCGCAGCGCATCCGCCTTGGCGGTGCTCCGCGTGGTGGCGAACACGGTCATGTCGCGCCGCTTAGCGAGGATGGCGAGCGCAAGGCCGACCGAGGAGGTTCCGCCGCGGATCAGCAGGGTGCTTCCCGGTGCTGCGTCAACGCCCGTCCTGAGGGATCCGTAAGCCGTCTGCAGCATCTCCGGGATCGCGCCGAGGGTCGCCCAGTCCACTGTGCTGGAGAACGGGATGACCGAGGACGCGGGCACGCAGACGTACTCGGCGTACCCGCCGTCGAAATCGCGTCCCATGCCGCCCATCAGTGCCGCGACCTGAGTGCCGGAGGCGAACTCGCATCCGGGGGCGTCGACCACCACGCCGGCCGCCTCGATGCCGGGGATCCGGGGGAAGGAGCCGAATGACCCGAGCCCGCGACGGAAGTGCAGCTCGGAGCGGTTCAGCCCGAACGCCTCGACCTGGATCAATATCCATCCGGGGCGAGCGTCCGGACGTGAGACCGCGCGCACAGACAGGGCCTCCGGAGGGCCCGGCGCATCGAGCACGACCGCCCGCATCGCCTTCGTCATCAGTCCTTCTCTTTCTGCGTCGCGGGTGCGATGAATGCGTTGACGTGGTGCAGACTCGCGGTCAGCGCGGCGAGTCCGTCGCCACCGACGGCGCCGATCAGCTCGGTGAGGGCCCGGTCGACGAGAGGTTCGGTCGCCTCGATCGCACGGCGGCCGGATGCGGTGAGTTCGATCTTTGAACTGCGCCTATCGGCTGGGTGTGGTGACCGCGCGACCAGGCCGTCGGCCTCAAGCCGGTCCGTGAGCCGGCTCGTGGCGCCGACGGTGATGTGCAGCCGATCGGCGATGTCCTGGACACGACACACGTCGACCGAACCGATCACGCGGAGGATTTCGAGCCGGCCGAGCGACACCGCGCCGTCGGCCTGCCGAAGCTGCTGCTCGACCAGGGTCCACAGCTGGGTCTCGTGCCGGACGAGCACATCGAAGTAGGCGCGAAGGGGTGTGTCCACACCGGAATCATGCCATAGAAGAGTCTTACATGTAATTGAAATATCGTTATCAGGGACCCTTTACTCGTTGAGGAGTCCTTTCGTTCGCCCTTCTCATTGGACAGTATTACTATCGAAAGTGCCACTATCTAATGGAGGGGCGATGTACACGCTGCTGGCAGACGGACGAGAAGAGACCATCCCGGGAGCCGTGGTCCCGCACGGTGTTCCCGTGCTCGGGTGGGAGCGCAAGCCGCACGGCTGGTGCCGGGGGGACGCGTGCGTGCCCGCCTTCCGCGCGGCCGCCGCCGAGACCCCCTCAGGGGTGGACGTCGCCGCCTTCGCCGAGCTCCTCGGCCGGATGACGGTCGTCGACCCTGACAACCGCGTCATCGCCGTCGGGGAGACTCAGGACCTCACTCCCGACGACGCTCCCGACTTCACCCTCGACGGGCTGACCCTGCGCGACCTGCGCGGCACCAAAGTGGCGCTGGTCTTCTGGGCGTCCTGGTGCGGCTGCCGCTACGACCTGACCGCCTGGGACGGCCTCCACCGCGAGCTGTCTCCCGACGGGTTCACCGTGATCAGCGTTTCGCTGGACCGTGATCGCGCCGACGCCGCACCCTGGATCGCCGACCTCACCCACCCCGCGCTGATCGACGCCGACGGCACGATCGCCGAACGCTACAACGTGATCAACGTCCCCACCGTCGTCTGGATCGACGAGTCCGGCCGGATCGCCCGCCCCCAGGACACCATGACCGCCACCGACACCTTCCGCGAACTCAACGGCCTCTCCTCCGAAGCCGCCACCGCCGCCCTGCGCTCCTGGGTGCGCACCGGCGACCCCGGCCTCACCCGCGACTCCGTCCGCGCCCACCTCCGCGTCCCAACCCCGGACGAACGCCGCGCCCGCCTGCACGCCCGCCTCGCCACCTGGCTCTTCCGCCAATCCCGTACGGCCTCCGCCCGCGACCACCTGGCCACCGCCGCCCTCCTCGCCCCCCACGACCTCGCCATCCGCCGCGGCCTGATGCCCCTCGACGGAGTCGACCCCTTCGGCGACGCCTACTTCAAACTCCGCACCGAACTGGAAACCTCCGGAACCCCCCTCTACCGCCCCCTCCCGGACTGGTCATGAAGTCCGATTTGCGCTCAACGTCAGCTGGGTTCGAAAATTAGACTCATGACGACGACGATGAACTCGCGCACCCACTCGTGGGCGCCGCCCACCGTCCTCCCGGCCCACTTCGCCGACCTCACCGGCCTGGAGTTCCTCCAGGCGATGCTGGACGGCAAGATCCCGCCCCCACCCATCGCCGGCACCCTGGACTTCACCCTGATCAGCGTCGAGCCCGGCATCGCCGTCTTCGAAGGCCAGACCGGCGAACACCAGTACAACCCCCTGGGCACCATCCACGGCGGCTACCTGGCCACCCTCCTGGACTCCGCCCTCGGCTGCGCCGTCATGACCACCCTCCCCCCAGGCCAGGCGTACACCACAATCCAGCTCAACGTGAACATGACCAGACCCGCCTTCGCCCACACCGGCCCCCTCCGCTGCGAAGGCAAAACCCTCCAGGTCGGCCGCACCATCGCCACCGCCGAAGCCAAGATCACCGGCTCAACCGACGGCAAACTGTACGCCCACGGCACCACCACCTGCGCAATCTTCCCGCTCCGCTAGAGAGCCGTCAGGCACCGAGAAGATCGTGGAGATGCCAGCCGTCATTGTCGGCGAGGCGCAGCGAGAGCTCCGCGCGGCTGGCCAGATCGAGCGGGGCGATACCGGAGACGGCATGCCCGTGGGCGAGGCGATCCAAGGCGGCGCCGACGAGCGGACCAGCGGTTCGTACGGTAGCCGCCAGGGCGATGGATCGGGTGGAGCCGCCGTGGAGAACGATGTTCCGCTGCCGGTACAGGCGGCGGAAGGCGCCACGCAGGTAGCCATTGACCCGGCGGAGGGTAACCGACGGGGCGGCGACCAGGTCCTCCATCCTTTCGAAGGCGGCTGTGGTGGTGAGGTCGCATGACGGTCTGCTGGGCTGCGACGCCAGCCACTGGACCAGCCGCGCCGAACGCTGCCTGTTGATGGCGCCGATGAGCTCAAGGTCATGGCGGAGACGCGCGTCAGCCGCACGGATCTTGCGGTCATGGCTCAACGCGGTCAGTTCGGCGCGTGGCCATCCCGCGGCCACCAGCGCGGCTGCCCGGTCGGCGGACACGACCCGGCCCTCCTCGCGGTCGGCTTCGTCGGTGTCGCAGAAGAGCAACGACTCCAGGGCGGCCCAAGCGCCGGCGACGGCGGTGCTGGGCGAGCTTTCGGTGAGCGGGGCGGCCAACTCCAGGGCGTCGTCGATGCGCGCGCCGGTGCCGGACTCGGGCAGCTCATAGAGCACGCCGACTCGTTCGAGTGACAGGACAGTGACCGCGGGGTCGCCGCGCCGGAACTCCTGGGGTTCGAGCAGGCCAGAGAGGAAGATCTTGGGATAGGCGTCGAGAAAGGTCTGCCCGCGCCGGTAGCGGACCCGGTTGCGGATGCGGTCGTACTGCTCGGTGATCTCGTGGAGGGCCATGACGTGATCCCGGGCACGGACACGGAACAGCAGCCCGCCGCTGGCACGCACGGAGGTGATATGCGGAAATGCGGTGGTTAGCCGCTGGCTGACATCCTCCCGGGACATCCAGTGGGATGACTTGACGGCAACCGGAGCGGCAGGGAGCTTGTCTTGTAGGACGATCATCCCTTCGTACTCTTGATCGCCGAGCGCTTCGAGTTCCATGAAAAGCTCGATCAGGTCTATGGCGGTCCCGGTTCGGCCGACGCGAGACTTGATCTGGCTGTGGAGATAGTCCTGGTGGAATCCCGAGTCCAGCATGTGTGCGGCGATGCAGCGGGCCGCACGTTCGACGTGGACCGTTCCGACAAGAAGATCACGCCAACGACGCAGGTAGCCGTCCTCCACCAGATCCGCGAGGAGGGTGAGCCTGCGCTGGCTTCGGGCACCCGGCTTGATGGGGGCGTTGCAGGTGTGGTGGATCTCACGGCGCAGGTCTCCGTCACCGATGGCGCTGTCGGTTCTCAGCCTCGGAAGGAGAGACTCGCGTACATTCCAGGCCAATGTCCTCGGGTGGAGGACATGTCGCCCTACCCAACTCGCCCCTTCGACCGTTTCACGCATCGCCAGAACCGTGCCCAGGTCCCACAGCCGACGTGGCCACGGCTGCCAGGATTCCAGGAGTTCGCGTACGCGTGCCTGGATTAGGGGATCGGTGTCGGGCAAGGCGGCGATCGCCACGGGGTTCCTCCGGGGGAAAGGGGCATCGAGCGATTTGGTTTGCGTGAGGCCCTAGCGGGAACTATTGTTATAGCTACTTAGGCAGGGGAGTCGTCCGTATGGACCTCTCCCCATCGCCTTTTCTGGGCCTTTCGCAGGTATCAGTCTCGTTGATCGGGACGTCAGAAGACGCCCGTTTTCCCTGGTGAGCCGCCCGGGTTTCCCCCGTGGATAGACGTTTCTGCAACCCGGGCAATAATTCAGTCCGTCGAACAGGACATTTGAGGTTCAGCCAGACATTTCGTGAATGATTAGGTACTTCAGGAGATCTCGTAGGATGTCCGGCGCTGTCGGCCCGGCTCCCGCTGCCCAAGCCAAGATCGAAAAGAGAGCATCATGAAATGTGTGCCTGAATCACATTTGATGACCTTCGACTACGCGTGATGGGCGTCCGCGGAGGTGGCCGAGCGGGAGGCTCGGCCAGGTCGCGGCTACTGGCCGCCGGAGCGGGCCTTGAAGAGGGCGCGTTTGGCGGCTTTGGTGACTTGTTTGTCGGGGTGGGCGTCGCCGATGGCTTCGAGGAGTTCTTCGACGTGGGGGTGGCGGACCTTCCAGATGACGTCGAGGAGGCCGATGAGGTCGGTGGCGGGGCCGATGTCTTCGAGGCTGCTGACGAATTCCGGGCGGCCGAGGCCGGCGGAGATGGTCCACATGTCGAGGATCAGCCAGTGGGTGTCGGCCTGGGTGGGTTCGGGGGCGTCTTCTACGTCGAGTTGGGTGAGGTGAGTCGCGGCGTAGGGGCGCAGGGAGGGTTCCTTGAGGGCCTCCAGCCAGGCGGGGACGGCGATCTCGCCGAGGGAGCCGACCATGCTGGCGGCCTGGACGCGGACGAGCGCGTCGGACTCGTCCTCGACGGCCGCGGCGAGGAGTTCGTGGGCGGCGGTGGCGGGGTCGCGCAGGCGCATCCAGGCGGCGAACTCGGCGTCGGCTTCCTCTTCGGACATGTCGGCGCTGGCGGAGAGCAGGTCGTGCGCGGTCATCGCGTCGATGGCGGTTCTGGCGTCGACCTCGATGTCCTCGTCGTCGACCAGGTGGACGATGCCTTCCACGCCGAGGGCGGTGAACGCGACCTCGTCGGTGTCGGTGAGCTCGAGCATGCCGTACCCGGTGAGCCAGCCGAGTGGGGAGGCGAGCGGGTCGTCGGTGGCGGACCAGGCGTCGGCGCCTAGGTCGTCGTATTCGGCGACGGCTTCGGCGAGTTCGGCGCGGAGTTCGGCGAGGGGTTTGCGGAGGCCGCTGACCAGGACGCGGACCAGGAGCTCGCGGGTCAGGCCGGACAGGGCCAGGGTGAGGTCGTCGTCGTCGAGTTCGGGGTCGCCGTAGTCGATCGAGTGCAGGCCCAGCATCCAGGCGTCCAGCACGTCCTCGTCGTCCTCGAACGGCCAGGCGGCGGTGTCGGAGTCGACGCTGACCGTGTCCTCTCCGTCGGGGGTGAGGAACTCCAGGTCGATGGCGAGGTTCCAGAGGTTCCAGAGCTTTTGCGGCTCGGTCAGCCCGAGCGCGTCGAGGGCCTCGCGGATCTCGTCCTCGCTGAGCAGGGTCTCGGCGCCGACCTTGCGCTTGACGCCGACCCAGACGGCCAGGTCGCGGGCCTGGGCGATCAGCGGGACGGTGCGGGCGGCGGCGGCCAGTTCGACGTCGGGGCGGAGCCGGATGGTGGGCAGCTCCGCGATCTCGTCGGCGAACGGCTCGAAGTCGCCGAGGCTCTCGTCCTCCTCGACCTCGTCGTCCTCCTCCTCGTCCCAATCTCGCTCGGCGATGGTGTCCTCCATCTTGTCGACGAACTCCTCTTCGAGTTCGTCGAGCTCGGCGAGTAGCTCCTCCAGCGAGTCGGAGCCCTTGGTGAGGTGGCCGGTCTCGGAGAGGAACGTCAGGTACGCGCGGACGGCGGGCAGCATGCCGTCGGCTGCCTCGTCGGGGTCCTCGACTACCTGGGGCATTCGTTCCAGCAGGACGGTGCGCAGATCGCCGCGCCGCCACCGGCCCACGTCGTCGCTCGCGGTGAGCCGGTGCCACAGCGCCGCCGGGCCCACCAGGTCGGGGTCGTTGCCTGGCGCGTGGGACGGCGCCCAGAGGATGAACTCCTGGAGCAGGGGACGCAGTTCCGCCGCGGCCGCCTCGATGCGATCTGTCACCCCGCCAGCCTAGGGCTAACAGGGCACGCACTCTAATCGGTTAGCCTGTCCGGCCCGGGGTTCTGATCAACTTGACACGGACGTGAATCGCCGGGGTTAGGCGTGGGCTAGTGAGACTCCCACCCATCTAGCCCTTTTGCTCCACCTCGGGCTCCGCCCGCGCCCGCCATCACCGTGGTTTCCCCACCCGAAACGACTACGGTGCTGTGGTTCTTCCACCATCTTTTCGTTTCGTATCGTGGCTTCGGCCTCGGGCTTCGTTCGGTGTGGTTCTCCCACCCACCCATCCCTTTGTTTCCCCCGGGCTCCGCCCGTCCCCGCCAAGGCCGTGGCTGTCGTTTCGTCCAGTTACCACGGCGATGGCGGGGACGGGGCGGAGCCCGGGGGAAAACAAAGGGAGGGTGGGTGGGAGAACCAGCCGGGTCAAGCTGATGATTCGTTCGGGTGACCACGGCGGGGCGAGGCCTTGGGTTAGTTGGCTCGGCGCATGGCTTCGGTGATGCGTTCGGCGGCGGTGACGACGGGGATGGCGTGGAGGCGGCCGGGGGTGCGGCTGAGGCGTTCTATGGGGCCGGAGACGGAGACGGCGGCGATGACCTTGCCGCCGGCGCCGCGGATGGGGGCGGAGACGCTGGCGACGCCCTGTTCGCGTTCGCCGACGCTGTGGGCCCAGCCGCGGCGGCGGACGCTGGCGAGGGTGGCGGCGGTGAACTTGGCGCCGCGTAGGCCGCGGTGGAGGCGGTCGGGTTCTTCCCAGGCGAGGAGGATCTGGGCGGCGGAGCCGGCGAGCATGGGGAGGGCGGAGCCGACGGGGACGGTGTCGCGGAGGCCGCTGGCGCGTTCTGCGGCGGCGACGCAGACGCGTTCGTCGCCCTGGCGGCGGTAGAGTTGGGCGCTTTCGCCGGTCTGGTCCCTGAGCTGGGTGAGGACGGGTCCGGCGACGGCGAGCAGGCGGTCTTCGCCGGCGGCGGTGGACAGCTCGGACAGCCGGGGGCCGAGGATGAAGCGGCCCTGCGTGTCGCGGGAGACGATGCGGTGGTGTTCCAGGGCCACGGCCAGGCGGTGGGCGGTGGGCCTGGCCAGGCCGGTGGCCTGCACCAGCTGGGCCAGCGAAGCCGGGCCCGCCTCCAGAGCGTTGAGCACGAGAACGGCCTTGTCGAGTACCCCGACTCCGCTAGAGTTGTCCATACCCCGATACTGCCGTCTCGCTATCCGAGATGCAAACGCGGTACCAACAAGCAGCCGGTAGAGTTCCATATCCCGATATTTCCGTCTCATCATAAGAGATGATCACTCGGGGGAAAAGACGCAAGGAGGCGTTGAGAACCATGGGTCGCACACTGGCCGAGAAAGTCTGGGAGCAGCATGTCGTGCGGCGCGCCGAGGGCGAGCCCGACCTGCTCTTCATCGACCTGCACCTCATTCACGAGGTGACCAGCCCGCAGGCGTTCGACGGCCTCCGGCTCGCGGACCGGAAGGTGCGGCGCCCCGATCTCACCATCGCGACCGAGGACCACAACGTCCCGACCGTGCTGGGCCCGATCTCCGACCCGGTCTCCCGGGCCCAGGTCGAGACGCTCCGCAAGAACGCCGCCGAGTTCGGCCTGCGACTGCACCCGATGGGCGACGCCGGTCAGGGCGTGGTGCACATCATCGGCCCGCAGTTCGGCCTGACCCAGCCCGGCATGACGATCGTCTGCGGCGACTCGCACACCTCCACCCACGGCGCGTTCGGCGGCATCGCGTTCGGCATCGGCACCTCCGAGGTCGAGCACGTGCTGGCCACCCAGACCCTGCCCGCCTACCGTCCCAAGACGATGGCCATCGAGGTCAACGGCGCGCTGCCGTACGGGGTGACCGCCAAGGACCTGATCCTGGCGATCATCGCCAAGATCGGCACTGGCGGCGGCCAGGGCTACATCGTGGAGTACCGCGGCGAGGCCATCAGGAGCCTGTCGATGGAAGGCCGCATGACGGTCTGCAACATGTCCATCGAGGCGGGCGCCAGGGCCGGGATGATCGCCCCCGACGAGACGACCTTCGCCTACCTCCAGGGCCGCCCGCACGCCCCCCAGGGCGACGCCTGGGACGAGGCCGTGGCCTACTGGCGCACGCTCAGGACCGACGACGACGCCGTCTTCGACCAGGTCGTCGAGATCGACGCGGCCACGCTGACGCCGTTCGTGACCTGGGGGACCAACCCGGGGCAGGGGGCTCCGCTGGCGGCTGCCGTACCCAGGCCGGAGGAGTTCGCGGATCCGGTGGAGCGGTCGGCGGCCGAGCGGGCGCTGGAATACATGGGACTCACGGCCGGGACGCCGCTGCGCGACGTCGAGGTGGACACGGTCTTCGTCGGTTCCTGCACCAACGGGCGTCTTGAGGACCTGCGCGCCGCCGCCGACATCCTCCGGGGGCGTACGGTCCGGACCAGGACGCTGATCGTGCCCGGGTCGATGCTGGTCAAGCTGGAGGCGGAGAAGGAAGGCCTGGACGAGGTGTTCAAGGCCGCGGGGGCGGAATGGCGCGAGGCCGGATGTTCCATGTGTCTCGGGATGAACCCGGACACGCTCGCTCCGGGCGAGCGCAGCGCCTCCACCTCCAACCGCAACTTCGAGGGCCGGCAGGGCAAGGGCGGCCGGACCCATCTGGTGTCCCCGCAGGTCGCCGCCGCAACCGCCGTCACCGGCAAGCTGACCGCCCCCGCCGACCTGGCCAATTAATGAAAAATGCGCTCCCTCGGTGAAATCGCCGATTCGTAACTTGCTTGACCTGTGATCAAGCGAGATTGGTAATTAGCCGCGCATTTTTCATTAAAGGAGAACCACGATCATGGACGCCTTCACCACGCACACCGGCACCGCGGTCCCGCTGCGCCGCAGCAACGTCGACACCGACCAGATCATCCCGGCCGTCTGGCTGAAGCAGGTCAGCCGTACCGGCTTCGAGAAGGGCCTGTTCGCCGCCTGGCGGGAGGACCCGAACTTCGTCCTGAACAACCCGGTCTACGCGGGCGCCTCGATCCTGCTCGCCGGGCCCGACTTCGGCACGGGTTCGTCCCGCGAGCACGCCGTCTGGGCCCTCCAGCAGTACGGCTTCCGCGTCGTGATCGCCGCCAGGTTCGGTGACATCTTCCGCAACAACTCCACCAAGATGGGCCTGCTTCCGGTCATCTTGGAGGCCAAAGTGGTCGAGGAACTCCAGGCCGCCGTCGCGGCGGACCCGACCGTGACGATCACCGTCGATTTGGTCGAGCGCCAGGTCAGGCTGGGTGAGGGGGCGTGGTCGTTCGAGATCGACGACTACACCCGCTGGCGGCTGCTGGAGGGACTTGACGACATCGGGTTGACCCTGCGTCATGCCGATGACATCACGGCGTACGAGAATGGTCGGCAGCCATGGCTGCCGACGACCGTCTGACCCATCCGGGCGGACCAGAAGACGAGCTGGCGCGGCGACTGCGGGAGACGCAGCGCCGCGTCAGGACGCTCGCCGTGCCGTGCGAGGAGCGGGCTCGCCTCGCCAAGAGGCTGCTGGCCATCTGTAATACGGCAAAACGTGACATTCCCCATGCAACTGCCCGGCTGGATGGCTTCATCGCCTACCTGGACGGCGAATTCGACACGCCGAGTGAAGACCAAATCACGTAAGGTGATTGAGTCGCGCGCGTTCCTCCCTTACTTTCAAGCGCGTAAGGGGGAGGAACCAGATGAACAAGAAGGAACTCGTCGACGCGATCGCTGACCGCGTCGGGGACAAGAAGACGGCCACCGAGGCGGTCAACGCCGTCCTTGAGGCCATCCAGCACGCGGTCGCAGGCGGCGACAAGGTCTCCATCACCGGCTTCGGCGCCTTTGAAATGGTGCACAAGCCGGCCCGCACGGCTCGGAACCCTTCGACCGGCGCGCCGATCAAGGTAGCCGAGAGCTGGGCGCCCAAATTCCGCCCAGGCGCGGACTTCAAGGAACTGGTCAACGTCGGCGGCAAGAAGCAGGCCAAAAAGAAGTAGCTCAAGCTCGCAAACGGCGCCTCCCAATCCGGAGGCGCCTTTTGCGTTTCCGGACGAGGTGCGGGTGTTCCTCCACCCGCCCAACCCTTCGTCTCGGGATGCTGGTGAGACTCGCGCCATGAGGTACACGCGAGCGCGTTGACCCTGGTGGCAGCTGGGATCACGACCGGCTCGGGCTGGCGGTGCGGATGCTGGGCTGTGGTAGCGGCTTCCTTCGGGGCGGTAGCTCAGCTGGCGATGCGGTGCTGCGGGTCACTGACTTTCAGTGGGCACGTTGCGGGTGATCTGATCGACGCGGCGCAGTCTGCCGTCGCCGGCGAGGTGACCGAACATGTAGATCTCGGTCGTCACGGTACGTCCTTTGCGCAGGACCGCGGTCAAGGTGTAGGAGGCGGCGACCCGATCCCCGGTGGTCAGTGCCTCGTGGACGTCGACGTGCACACTGGTCGCGTTCTTGCGCGCGGGCCGCATGTGGGCGATCAGTTGGTCCCGGTCCAGCCGGACACCGTCGTTGAACATTTCGAACGCCGGCACGTGATAGCGGTCGAAGACGTCGGCAGCCTCCTCATCGCCGAAAGCGACCTCTTGGGGATACCCGGTCAGGTAGCCGACGAGATCACGACCCACTCCCGAGCCACTGGTCATGGCGACCCCCGCCTTCTTCTATCTCTGACAGATGTGTCCAAGTTAACGGCTTCTGATAACGTTGACAAGCGTGTCAGAGATACCGGAGGCAAGGCGCGTGCGGCGGTCGCGGCGAGCCGATGCCCAGCGCAGTGCGGCGACGGTTCTCGATGCGGCGATCGTCCTACTCGGACGGCGGCCCGAGGCGAGCATGGAGGAGATCGCGGTAGCCGCCGGGGTCGCCCGCCAGACCATCTACGCCCACTACCCCAACCGCGAGGCGCTCCTGCGCGCGGCCATCGACCAGATCATCGTCGAGGTGCGCGCGGCATTCGACGCGGCGGACCTGGACAGCGGCCCCGCCGTGCCCGCGTTGCGGCGGTGGCTACAGGCCAGCTGGCAGGTCCTGGAGAGGTATCCGATCCTGCTCACCTCCGCGATTCCCACCGACGACGCCCAGGACGACCACGACCGGCACCTGCCGATCGTCGAGAGCCTGTACCGCTTGATCCAGCGCGGCCAGCAGGCCGACGAGATCGACCCTGGCGTGACGCCGGCGTGGCTGGTGGCCGCCACCATCGGCCTGGGCCACGCCGCGGGCCAGGAGGTCAGCGCGGGCCGGATGAACGTCATCGACGCTGGCGCGGCGTTCCGCGACAGCGTCCTGCGCGTCATGGCGGCCTCCAGAGACGCCTGAGCCGAACGTACGGCCTTCGAGGAGGCGCTACTCCGGCGTGGCCGGGAGGGGAAACGTGCTCAGTGTGATGTATGTGATCCGGTCCCCGGACATCACGATGTTGACGCGTTGGCCGGAGCGGAGCAGGCGCAGTGGGCCCGCGTCGAAGGCGGCGGTGCCGAAAGGGAGTTCTGTGCCGTTGTCGAGGTACACCGAGCCGGAGCGGGTCGTCGCGTCGTAGGTTTTCACCGTGGCCTGCACGTGGTCAGCGTAACCTCAGCGGGCCGGAATGTAGGAGGCCAGGCCGCGGACCAAGATGTCGACGCCTAGTTCGAAGCGGTAGTCGTTTGACTCGTCGACCATGTAGGGCGCCATGGCGACCATGTTGGGGAAGCGGTCGGGTGGTAGTTCGGCGAAGTAGTTCGTGATTTCGGTGCGTTTGGTGTCCCAGGTTTCCTCGTCCATGTCCCGGTAGCGCTCCAGCCACATGCTCTCCTCCAGGCAGAACCCCTCGACGTACGTCGACAGCAGGTCTCCGGCCATGGCGGCGACCGGGTCGGGCATGCCGCTGGAGCGGAAGATGGCCATCAGGCGTTCCACGTAGGGGAGGAGCTCGGGGGTGAACGGGATGTGGCCCATCGAGATGCGGGCCAGGTCCCGGTGCCGGCGCAGGCGGGCGCGGCCTTGGCGGGCGAATTCCTTGATCTGTTCCTGCCAGTTCTCCGGGTCGGGATCCGGGAGCTCCTCGCCGACGAACATGCGGTTGTACATGAGCTCGAACAGCTCGTCCTTGTTGGCGACGTGCACGTAGAGCGCCGACACGGCGACCCCGAGCTCAAGCGCGACCTGCCGCATGCTGAAGCGGTCGTAGCCCTCCCGGTCGAGCACGGTGTAGGCCGCGTCGACGATCCGATCCCGGGTGAGGGGCACCTTCGCGGGGGCGGGCCGCCGGCGATTGCGGTCCCAGGGCGGCGACGGCAGGTCGGTCTCGCTCACTGATGCACCATCCTCCCGAGCCGGGTGATCTATGGGTTCTCATTTCATCATCTCTTCCTCCGCACTTTAGTGAACAACGATCGTGAAGGCGAACACGACTCTTGTCTACTGAACAGTGTTCATGCTAGAACAGTGTTCATTGCGCTCTGAACACTGTTCTCCTTTGGAGGTCACCCCCATGACCACGACAGTCACCGACGAGATAGTCGGCTACCGCTGGCGATGGCCCGCCCTCTTCGTGATCCTCGGCGCCGAGATCATGGACTTGATCGACGCCATGGTCACCAACATCGCCGGCCCGCACATCCAGGCCGATCTGGGCGGCTCCGCGAGCGTGCTGCAGTGGCTCGGCGCGGCGTACATGCTGGCCATGGCGATGGGCCTGCTCACCGGCGGGCGGCTCGGCGACATCTATGGGCGGCGCCGGATGTTCCTGATCGGCGCGGCGGGCTTCACGCTCGGGTCGCTGCTGTGCGGGCTCGCCCAGTCGCCGGAGATGCTGGTCGGCTCACGCGCGCTGCAAGGCCTGTTCGCGGCCGTGATGATCCCGCAAGGGCTTGGCATGATCAAAGAGATGTTCCCGCCGAAGGAGATGGGCACCGCCTTCGGCATGTTCGGGCCGATCATGGGCCTGGCCTCGGTGGGCGGCCCGATCCTGGCCGGATGGCTGATCGACGCCGACCTGTTCGGCACCGGCTGGCGCATGATCTTCCTGATCAACCTGCCGGTGGGCCTGCTCGCCTTCGCGGGCGGGCTGCGCTTCCTGCCCGAGTCACGCTCGCCGCACCCGCTCCGGCTGGACCTGCTGGGCGTCGCGCTGGCCTCGGCGGCCGGGCTGCTGATCGTGTATCCGCTGGTCCAGGGCCGGGAGAACGACTGGCCCGCGTGGGCGTTCGTGATGATCGCCGCGTCCGTCGCGATGTTCGGGCTGTTCGGCTGGTACCAATCGCGCCGCAGCCGCTCCGGCGGCGACCCGCTGATCGTGCCCAGCCTGTTCCGCAAGCGGGCCTTCAACGGCGGCCTGGCCACCGGGATGGTGTTCTTCGCGAGCATGTCGGGCTTCATGCTGGTCTTCAACCTCTACACCCAGATCGGCCTCGGCTACTCCCCGCTCAAGGCCGGGCTCGCCGGCGTGCCCTGGTCGGTCGGCATGATCGTCGGCTTCGGGCTGGCGCAGCCGCTGCTCAAGTACGGCCGCCGCTGCTTCCAGCTCGGTACGGCGATCATGATCCTTGGCGTGATCGGCGTCTGGATCACCCTGAACATCGCCGGAATGGGCGTCACCCCCTGGCAGCTCACCCCCACCCTGGTGCTCACCGGCCTCGGCATGGGCCTGCTCATGTCGCCCTTCTTCAACCTGGTCCTGGCCGGGGTCGAGCCCGAGGAGACCGGTTCCGCCTCCGGCACGCTCACCGCGATCCAGCAGCTCGGCAACGCGTTCGGGGTGGCGCTGCTCGGCACGGTCTTCTTCGATCTGCTCGGCGACGTCCCGACCGGTCCGAGCTTCGAGAACGCGATGGAGGTCACGCTCTGGGTGGTGGCCGGCATGCTGGCGCTCACCTTCGTGGTCTCGTTCCTGCTGCCGGAGAAGGCGCTGGAGGGGGAGTCAGCCCACTAGGAACCTGGCGGCCACGGCGGCGGTGTGCGGGCCCAGGCCCAGCGCCGCCGCCGCACGCAGATCCTCGACCGTGTCCACGTCGCGCCGGACCGAGTCGATGCCGTCCAGGAGCAGCTCCTTCGCCCCGCAGGACAGGTGCCGGGCCCGGGACTCGCCGCCGAAACGAGGGCGGAACGGGATGCCCGGGCCGGTGGCGTAGAGCGTGGTGCCGACGCCGGGCGCGTCGGGGACGAAGGACTCGTCGAACTCGGCGGCGGCGGTGAGGGCGCGGGCGAGCTCGGCGGGGCGGAGCGCGGGCAGGTCGGCCTGGAGGGCGGCTACCGGGTCGCGGGGCGCAAGCCGTACGGACTCGGCGAAGCCCGCGCGGAGTGCGGTGTTGAGGCCCTTGTCGGGGTCGGGAACCACGACGGCGCCCAGCACGGCCAGGCGGGCGGCGGGGATCGGGTCGGCGGTGACCACGATCACGCGGGCCACGAGCGGGCAGGCCAGGGCCGCCGAGGCGGTGTCGGCGGCGACGGCCACGGCGAGATCCTCGCGGTGCGCGCCCGCCGCGCCCGCGAGCCGGGTTTTCGCCCTGATGAGGGTCTTCACGGGGATGACGATCGACCAGCGTGCTTCCTGCATTACCCCAGCATCCCGCCTCGACATCGGCGCGGCGCAACCGGGAGACTGGCCCCGCACAGACCCGGTGATTTGGGGACAGGTGAGGAAATACGATGAGCCGCCGCGCCGGACGACCCACCCGCTTCTGGGAAGCGGTCGCCATCGTGATCGTCAAGCCGCTGTCCCTGCTGCTGGTCAAGCGTGACTGGCGGCGTGGCGACCTGATCCCCCGGCAGGGCGGGGTGATCGTGGCGGCCAACCACCTGTCGTGGACCGATCCGGTGCTGCTCTCGCACTACCTGCACGTCAACGGCCGCTGGCCGGTCGTCCTGGCCAAGGCGGGCCTGTTCCGGGTGCCGGTGCTCGGCTACCTGGTCCGCTCGTTGCGGGCGATCCCGGTCGAGCGCGGCAGCGCGGCGGCGACCGAGTCGCTGGCCCTCGCCGAGCAGCGGCTGCGCGAGGGCGGGTGCGTGCTCTTCTACCCGGAGGGCACGATCACCCGCGATCCGGACCTGTGGCCGATGACCGGCAAGACGGGAGTCGCCCGGCTGGCGCTGACCACCGGGGCCAAGGTCATCCCGATCGCCCATTGGGGGGCTCAGGAGCTGTTGCCGTACGGCGAGAAGAAGATCCGGCTGTTCCCCCGCAAGACGTTCCGGGCGCTCGCCGGGCCGCCGGTCGATCTGTCGCGGTATCACGGCATGAGCCCTGACGTGCTCCGGGACGCGACCGCCGACATCATGGCGGCGATAACCGCGCAGCTGGCGGAGCTGCGGGGCGAGAAGGTCCCCGGCGCCCGCGCTAACGGCTGACTTCGGCGTACGGTGAGGGAATGACCAAGGCTGCCGTGCTCGGAACCGGCTCGTGGGGGACGACATTCGGGATGATCCTCGCCGAGGCGGGCACCCGGACGACGCTGTGGGGGCGGCGCGCGGAGATCGTCCACACCATCGACCGTGAGCATGAGAACCCCGATTACCTGCCGGGACTCCGGCTGCCCGAGAACCTGCGGGCCACCACCGACCCGGCCGAGGCGATGGCCGGGGCCGACTTCGTGGTGCTGGCCGTGCCGGCCCAGACGCTGCGCGCGAACCTGGCCGCGTGGAAGCCGTTCCTGCCGCCGGAAGCGGTGCTGGTCAGCCTGATGAAGGGCATCGAGCTGGGCACCACCAAGCGGATGAGCGAGGTCATCGTGGAGGTGGCCGAGGTGCCGCCGGGGCGGGTGGCCGTGGTGTCGGGGCCCAACCTGGTGGGCGAGCTGGCCCAGCGGCAGCCCGCCGCCGCCGTGGTGGCCTGCTCGGACACGATGGTGGCCGACCGTTTCCAGGAGGCCTGCCACCTGCCGTGGTTCCGGACCTACACCAATCCCGACGTGGTCGGGGTGGAGCTGGGCGGCGCGGTCAAGAACGTGATCGCGCTCGCGGTCGGGGTGGCGGTCGGGATGGGGCTGGGGGACAACCTGCGGGCCACGCTCATGACGCGCGGGCTTGCCGAGATCTCCCGGTTGGGCGCGGCGCTGGGCGCCGACCAGCACACGTTCGCCGGTCTGGCCGGGATGGGCGACCTGATCGCGACCTGCACCTCGCCGCTGTCCCGCAATCGCACGTTCGGGGAGAATCTCGGGCGCGGAATGACGATGGCCGAGGTGGTGGCGGCCACCAAGCAGACCGCCGAGGGCGTGAAATCCTGCGAGTCGGTGCTGGATCTGGCCGCCAAGCACGACGTGGAGATGCCGATCACGGAGGTCGTGGTCGGGGTTGTGCACGACGGCATGACCCCAGCGGAAGCCGCGATGCTCCTGATGTCACGAACACCCAAGCCAGAGCGATATGGCGTGTAAATCCCGATTGAAGAAGCTGGTGAACCGCCGGTGAAGCGCAGCCGGAGACGACTCGGCGAGAACTCCAGGGCGGTCCACCTGCCCGCCGCGACAACGCCACGGCAGGTCCCGATCGGCCCGCCGGTCTGGCGCTCCGCGGCCTGGACCTTCGACAGCACGTCTGAGCACGTCAGCCACATCGACAACCCCACCGTGGCCGCGTTCGCCGCCGGCGTGGCCTCCCTGGAAGGGGCCGCCGCCCCCGAGGACGTGGCCGGTCAGGCGTTCTCCTCCGGCATCGCGGCGATCAACACCGTGCTGCTGACCTTCCTGCGCTCCGGCGCGCACGTCGTCGCGCCCCTCTACGGCCGCGCCCACGCGCTGCTCACCAACGTGCTCTCCCGCTTCGGCGTCACCGCCGACTTCGTCGACTACGCCGATGTACGGCGCGTGCGCGCCGCCGTCCGCCCCAACACCAAGATCGTGTACGCCGAGACCCTGGCCAACCCGACCATGGCCGTAGCCGACATCCGCGGCCTCTACCGGGTCGCCCGGGAGGCGGGCGCGCTGCTGGTGGTCGACTCCACCCTCGCCACCCCGATCGTCTGCCGCCCGCTGGAGCACGGCGCCGACCTGGTCGTGCACTCGGCCACCAAGTACATCGGCGGCCACGACGACTGCACCGGCGGTGTCGTGGTCGGCCGCCCCGACCTGATCGACCAGGTCCGCGAGGTGCGCGTCGACACCGGGGCGTCGCTTTCCCCGGACGACGCCTACCTGCTCAGGCGCGGCCTGGAGACGCTGACGCTGCGGGTCCGCCGGATGTGCTCGACCGCGCTCGTGTTCGCGGCCGCGATCGCCAAGCATCCGGCGGTCCGGCGGGTGGACTATCCGGGCCTGCCCTCCCATCCCGGGCACCAGCTGGCCCGGCTGCTGTTCGACTCGGGGCCAGAGGGGCCCCGGTTCGGGGCGATCGTCACGGTCACGCCGTACGGTGGGTATGAGGCCGGGGTCGCCCTCGCCGACGCCCTGCGGATGGTCAGGATCGCCACCTCGATGGGCGGCACCCACACCAAGGTCGCCCACCTGGCCTCGGTTGAGGAGGTGGCGGGCGTGGACGCGGCGGCCGTACGGTTCTCGATCGGGCTTGAGGACGCGGAGGACCTGATCGCCGACACGACCCAGGCACTCGACGCGCTTCGGTTCGTGTCGCCCACGCGTGGCTGACAAGGCGTTTTGACCACCACACAGGGTAGATTCGGGCGTCATGAGCAAGATTCGCGTAGCGGTGGTATTCGGCGGGCGCAACTCGGAGCACGCGGTTTCCCTGATGGGGGCGGGTAGCGTGCTCGATGTGATCGACCGGGACGCGTACGAGGTCGTGCCGATCGGGATCGCCCAGGATGGGCGCTGGGTGCTGGCCGCGCCGGACCAGAGTTACGCGATCGAGGGCACCCGGCTGCCCGAAGTGGACACCTCGGGCGCGGAGCTGGCGCTGCCGTCCGCCTCCAGGAGCGTGGTGGCGCTGGAGCCGGGGGAGATCCCGCGCTCGCTGGGGGCTGTGGACGTGGTGTTCCCGGTGCTGCACGGGCCGTTCGGGGAGGACGGCACGCTGCAAGGATTGCTGGAGATGGCGGGTGTGCCGTATGTCGGTTCTGGGGTGCTGGCCAGTGCGGTCGGCATGGACAAGGCGTACATGAAACTGGTGCTGAAGTCGGCGGGGCTGCCGGTCGGGCCGTACGTCGTGGTGCCGGACCGGGCCTGGCGGACCGATCGGCCCCGGGTGCTCAAGGAGATCGAGGAGCTGGGCTGGCCGGTGTTCGTCAAGCCCGCGCGGGCCGGATCATCGCAGGGCATCCGCAAGGCGAGCACGCAGGAGGAGCTGGAGGCGGCGGTCGAGTTCGCCCGGGAGCACGATCCGAAGGTGCTGGTGGAGGCCGCCATCGGTGGGCGGGAGATCGAGTGCGCGGTGCTGGAGTCGCTCGGCGACGCCGCGCCGGAGGCGAGCCTGCCCGGTGAGGTGCTGGTCCAGGGCGGGCAGGAGTTCTTCGACTTCGAGGCCAAGTACTACGCCGATCAGATGGCGCTGGAGGTTCCGGCGGATCTCCCGGCCGGGACCACGGCGGAGCTGCGGGCGATGGCGATCCGCGCGTACGAGGCGCTGGGCTGCGAGGGGCTGTCCCGGGTGGACTTCTTCTACACGCCGTCAGGCGAGCTGATCCTGAACGAGATCAACACGATGCCCGGATTCACCTCGCTGTCGGTCGCGCCGCAGCTGTGGGCGGCGACCGGATTGTCCTACGGGCAGCTGGTGGACCGGCTGATCCAGCTCGCTCTGCATCGGCCGACCGGGCTGCGCTAGCCCTGTATTTTGCGCATCATGTTCGTCTTGTCGACCGATTGCGAATAGGCTATGCGCGAAATATGGGGCTAGGGAATCGAAGCCTTGATCGGATCGGCCAGTTCCACCAGGACGTCGCCCGGCTTGTGGGCGACCGAGATCGTCACTTGGACGTACGCCTCCCGGTTCACCGACGTGAACAGCGTGGGTTTGTACGGATCGGCATACCAGGCGACCCCGTTGATCTCGTCCACCATGTCCGTGGGGGACATCGTCGCCGGACGCTCCACGCCACAGCGCAGCGTGATCTGCCCGGCCCCCCAGACCGCTACATACGGCGACGGAGGCTCGGACGGCACCCGGCGCTCCCCGTCCAGCTCGCGGGGCAACGCCTGGCCCAGCCGCTCGCACGCGACCTTGCTCTCCGCGGGCGGGCTCGGCGGATCCACGCGGACAGCACCGGAACACGCGGCCGCCGCCAGCGCGAGCAGGGCGATCAGTGACTTCATCAAGGATCTCAAATATGGACAATCGGACACGTCAGGGTACGCGTGATCCCCTCCACCGCCTGGATCTGGGCCACCACGAGTTTGCCAAGCTCGTCGACGTTGCGGGCCTCGGCCCGGACGATCACGTCGTACGGACCGGTGACATCCTCGGCCTGCGTGACACCGGGAATCGCCGCGATCGCGCTGGCCACGTCGGCGGCCTTGCCGACCTCGGTCTGGATAAGGATGTAGGCCTGCACCATCAGGTCCTCCCGGGATTGATCACCACCGAAAGGTCAACGTACCCCGAACACCAGGAGGTGTGACATCACAGTCGGAGAACTAGGCGAATTCGGTGTTGTTAGCCGGATTGCGGGGCGTCTGTCCCACGGTGCGTCGGTCCTGCTCGGCCCAGGTGACGACGCCGCGGTCCTGGCAGCGCCCGACCAACGCGTGGTCGTGACGACGGACCTGCTCCTTGAGGGTAGACACTTCCGCCTCGATTGGTCCAGCGGGTACGAAATCGGTCGTAAAGCGGCAGCGCAGAACCTTTCCGACATCGTTGCCATGGGCGCAACCCCCACAGCCCTTTTCGTGGGCTTGGGCATGCCCCCCGACACCACAATCGACTGGCTAGACGCCCTGACCGACGGCTTCCGCGACGAATGCGCCCTAGTAGGAGCCAGCGTGGCAGGCGGCGACATCGCCCGCTCCGACACGATCGTCCTCGGGGTAACAGCTTTGGGAGATCTCGCCGGAATCGCCCCGATCACCCGCTCAGGAGCCCGCCCGGGAGACCAGGTAGCCATCGCCGGGCGCCTCGGCTACGCGGCAGCCGGCCTGGCCCTGCTTTCCGCAGGCATCGCCACGGAGGAGACGAACCAACCGCTGGCCGGGCCGGAGGAAGGCCGAGGGCCGTCAGACGGAACCCAAGGGGGAATGGGCGGAGGCCGTGGGGGAGTGGGCGGATCTCAAGGGGTGTCAGGCGGAGGTCGTGGGGGAGTGGGCGGATCCCGAGAGGTGTCAGGCGAAGGCCGATGGGAAGCGGGCGGATCTCAAGGGGCATCAGGCGAAGGCCGAGAGGGCTCGGACGAAGTCCGAGAGGGGTTGGGCGGAGCGCAGGCGGGGGCGGGCGGAGCCCGAGGGGAATCAAAGGGCTGGGTGGGTGGGTCCTCCCCTGCCGATTCGTTCGAGGAGTTGCTGTTGGCGCATCGTCGTCCGGAGCCGCCCTACGCGCAAGGACCTCGGGCGGCGGCGTTGGGGGCGACCGCGATGGTGGATGTCAGTGATGGGCTTGTGCAGGATCTTGGGCATGTTGCCGAGGCCAGTGGGGTCGGGGTGGTTGTGGAGCCGGCGGCCTTCCGAGTGCCCGCGATCCTTGTTGAAGCGGCCCGCTACCTGGGGGTCGATCCGCTGGACTGGATTCTCACAGGGGGTGACGATCATGCGCTCGCCGCCACGTTCCCTCCTGGGGTACGCCTTCCGCCTCCCTGGCAGGTTGTCGGAGAAATCGTTCAAGGCCAGGGAGTGCAGGTCAAAGGGCGCGCGGAGGCCCCCGGGGGATGGGATCACTTCAGGGGATGATGTGAAATTTGTGACAAAGGTGTTTTAGATCTGTTATGAAGTATGACGGTCGCCAACAGGAAGGACCGTCATGGGTCGTCACAGGACAGGACGAGATAGCGGTGATGGGGATAATCCCAATGCCGACCATTCGAACACGTCCGCGGACGCCACATCTGACCAGCACTCTTCCCCTGATTCCGGGGATGGCTTCGACCGGTGGCTCGGGCACCTGACCGGAGACGGCCCCGAACTCACCTACCGCTGGCCGGAGGACACCGGTCACGCGGGCCGCCCTGGGTATGCCGATAACACCGGGCACTCCGGGCACCCTGGACAAGCCGGGCGCTCTGGCCAGCCTGGGCCCGCCGGGCATCCTGGGCCCGGAGGGCATGCCGACGACGCCGGGCGCCCCGGGTACGCGGGCCCTGTCGTGCCTCCGCCCGCCGAAGAGGATCGTCCGGCCATCCATCCGGCCTACCGCTGGGATCTCCCGCCCAAGCGCAAGCGCCCCGCCGAGCCGTCGGATCAAGAGCCGCCCTCGGGAGTCGTGACCCCGTTCCGGCGTAAGCCAAGAAACCCTTACGCGCCTGCCGAGACGGGATTTCCCGAGGCAGCGGGATTCGGGCCAGGGTCACCTTTTGGTCCCACAGACGGTTCGGACGCCTCGCCGGGTTCGGACGCCTCGCGGGGTAAGGACGCTTTGTGGGGTTCGGGTGACTCGCCGGGTTCGGACGCTTTCCGGGGTTCAGACGCCTTCCGGGGTTCGGACACTTTCCGAGGTTCAGACGCCTTGCGGGGTTCGGATGACTTGCCTGGGGAGGCGACGCGCGCCGATCTGGAGCTTGTTCCCCAGGCGCAGGTCGACTATCGCTGGCCGCCCGCAGAGTCTTCCGGTGTCGCTGTGGAGCTTTCCGGGAAGTCGCGTGACAGCGGCCCGGACGTGTTCACCGAACCCAGCGCTCGAGGCCGTTTCGGGCGGACCGCGTTGTTGTCCGGTCTGTCGGTGCTGGTGGCGGTGGGGATCACGTTCGCCGGGGTGAGGCTGGTCGGAGACCGTACCGACCTGGTCTTGGAACCGCCTGCGTCCAGTTGCGAGCCGGGCGGCTGCGGAGCGGCCCCCGCCGTCCCCCAGCCGTCGGCCACTGATTTCGCCACGCCGGAGGAGTCACCTTCCCCGACAGCGGACAAGCCAAAGCCGAAGCCCACCCCCAAATCCACGGCCCCCGCAGTCGTTCAGGCGAAACCAACGCCTAGCCGTACAAACTCCCCGAAGCCCAAGAAGTCGCCCACGCCCACAGCGACCGAAGACGACGACGAGGTTCCCGTAGGGACCAGCCTCGAAGAAGGCGGCGGTCCGTCGAGCAACGATGACGCGCCAGCCGACGGGAACACGCTCCGCGTGGCGGCTCCCGCCGTGACCGTCGCCTTCGAGGTGACCCAAGAGGATTTCGACGGCTACGCCGCCCGCATCGTCGTTCTAAGCGGCAACGAGGACATTTCCGACCTCCGCCTCGCCATACCCGTCACCGGTGAGGTCCTGACGGTGGAGGGCGCTCAATGGGAGGTTCGGCGCGGACAACTCATTCTCACCTCTTTCGCTCCTCTTCTCGCCGGTGAGGAACTCGTCGTCGAAATGATCGCCAACGGCTCTCCCACCACCCCGTCCGGCTGCGTCCTGACCGGCGGCGACTGCACCATCGCCGCACCCCCCACGCTCTGAGTGTGGTCACCTCGAACCAAGTCGCGGCGGCGATTCGCGGCCTCGCCGCCGGAGACGCGCTCGGTGTGCCGTGGGAGACCATGCCACCCAAGCGCATCGACCGCACCCGCCTCTTCGACCTGCTGGCCAGCCGAGGCTGGCCCCGCGGCGCCACCTCCGACGACACCAGCCAGACCCTGATCGTCGCCCGCCTCCTCGCCGACACCGCGGGAACCCCCACCGCGGCCGAGTTCATGCGCCGCCTCTCCGCCGAAGCCGACCAGATCCGCGGCATGGGCTCCACCACCCGCCGCGCCCTCAAGCACTACACCTCCACCCACACATTCCCCGAAATATCCCCACAAAGCCGGGCCAGCAACGGCGCAGCCATGCGCATCGCCCCCGTCGGCTGGATCATCCCTCCCACCGACTCCGCCCGCCGCCGCGCCCTGGTCCACGAACTCTCCCGCAGCACCCACCCCCACCCCGTCTCCATCGGCGCGGCCTCCATCGTCGCCGCCATGGCCTCCCAAGCCCTCGAAGACCCCGCCGGAATCCTCCCCGCCGCCATCGCCGAAGCCACCCACCTCGCCCTCCCCGACTTCGCCCCCATCCACCAGGCGGCCACCGGCGCCTGGACCCCACCCCCCGGCGGCATCCCCATCCTGGCCGCCCCCACCATCGCCGCCGTCGTCCACACCATCCACCACTCCACCGACCTCACCACCGCCCTGACCTACGCGGTGACCCTCGGCGGCGACACCGACACCGTCGCCGCCATAGTCGGTGGAATCCTCGGCGGCATCCCCGACCAGCCCCCACCCCCCTGGTGGCCCCGCGTCCTGTTCCCCGAGGACGCCGAGGTAGACCAGCTGGCCACCCGGCTGACGGAACTCCGGAGCTAAGCCCTCTTCCGGCAATGCGGATTCGGAAAAGGAGCGTGCCAAAAGGGGTCCGATTCCGTTCCGTTTTGCGGAGAATGCTGAGAGTCACGTTGGATCCGCTGGTCGCACGATGACCAGTGCGTGGCTAAGTCCGAGAAGGGGTGGTTCGCGATGGCCGGCAGACGAGGTCCGACGCTACGAACGCAGTGGCTGGGCAAACAACTACGAGAACTCCGCGAGGCGGCGAAGCTCACGCTGCGAGACGCCGGAGACTACATCCAACGCGACCCCGCGACCATCAGCCGCATCGAGAGCGGCCTCGTGCCCGCCCGTACCCCGGACGTGATAGCCCTGCTCAATCTGTACGGCATTAGCAACAAGGCCAAACGCGAGGGAATGGAACGCCTCAGCCGCGAAGTCTGGCAGACCGGCTGGTGGGATGGTTATACGCCGGAGGCTCTCGGCGGCATGCTCGATCGGGCCTGGCTGGAGTCACGGGCAGAACGAATCCGTATCTATGAGCCGATGGTAATTCCGGGCCTCTTTCAGACCCGCGAGTACGCTTCGGCGGTCATTACAGCAGGTGACGCGGGCGCCAGCCCCGAACGTATTAACCAATGGCTGGAGTTCCGGATGGCCAGACAAAAGATGCTCGAATCAGACCCGCACCCACGCATCGAAATGATCCTCGACGAGGCCCTGATGCATCGCGTCATCGGCGGCCCTCGGGTGATGTCAGCCCAGCTGAGGCGGTTGGCGCTGGCCGCGGACCGGCCCGACGTGGAGGTGCGAATCGTGCCGTTCAGCGTGGGCGCGCACGCGAGTCCTAACGGTGGTTTCCTGATCTTCGATATGCCAGACCCATATCCCGATGTGGCCTATGCCGAAACCCGTGGAGGTGCTGTCTACGCCGAATCCGACGGGGCTGACAGTTTCATGCGAACGTATGATTCCCTTCAAACAATCGCCTTGATTCCGGACGCTTCGGCGAAGTTCATCCGGAACGCCGCGAAGCGGTTCGGGTAGGCGATACGGGAGGACGCGGCATGGATGGGCTGCGAAGTGTCGCATGGCACATCAGTTCAAGGAGTTCCAACGGGACCGGGCAGTGTGTCGAGGCGGGTCCGCTTGCTGACGGCACTGGCCGGGTGGCGGTCCGGCACAGCCGGCACCGCGACGGTGAGGTGATCATTTATACCCGCGCTGAGTGGGAGGCGTTCGTCGGCGGCGTCAAGGACGGCGAGTTCGACTTCTTCTCCTGAGGCGTGACGCCTCGAGCCACCGCTCCACGCACGTCGCCGGCTGGGCGAGCTGGTTGGATTGGGGGTATGACTCCTCCTCGTGTGTTAACGGTCGCGGGCTCGGATTCCGGTGGGGGTGCGGGGATCCAGGCCGACCTGAAGACGATGCTGGCGCTCGGCACGCACGGGATGAGCGTGATCGCGGCGGTGACCGCGCAGAACTCGGTGGGGGTTCAGGGGTACTGGGAGTTGCCGCCTGAGGCGGTCCGCGCGCAGCTGGACTCGGTGCTGGGGGACATCGGGGTTCAGGCCGTGAAGACCGGCATGCTGGCCTCGCCGGTTCTGGTGGAGACGGTGGCCGAGGTGCTCGCCGGGCTGGACGCGCCCGTGGTCGTGGATCCGGTCGGGGTGTCCAAGCACGGGGATTCGCTGCTCGCGCCGGAGGCGGTGGGGACGGTGAAGTCCAGGTTGTTGCCGACGGCCACCGTGGTCACGCCGAACCTGTGGGAGGTCGAGCAGCTCACCGGCGTGAAGGTCGAAGGCGAGGACGATCTTCGCCGGGCGGCCGACGCGGTCCTGGCGCTCGGACCCCGGTGGGCGCTCATCAAGGGCGGCCACCTGCCCGGGGAGCCCGTCGACCTGCTCACGGACGGCACGACCGAATATCGGTTCCGCGCCGAACGCCTGGACAACCGCCACACCCACGGGACCGGCTGCACGCTGGCCTCGGCCATCGCGTCATACCTCGCCCTGGGCGAAAACGTTCCGGACGCGGCGGAAAAGGCCAAGGCCTATGTCACTGGCGCGATCGCGAACGGGTTCCCTTTGGGGGCTGGGATCGGGCCGGTGGACCACGCCTGGCGGTGGCGTACCAATGCGAAACCCGCCACCGATGGGTGACGGGTTCAGGGTCGCGGGTGCTAGCGGGTGACCTTGCCTGCCTTGATGCAGGAAGTGCACACGTTGAGCCGCTTCGGCGTTCCGTTGACCGTCGCGCGGACAGTCTGGATGTTCGGCTTCCAGTTGCGCCGGGTGCGGCGGTGCGAGTGGGAGACGTTGTTGCCGAAAATCGGCTTCTTAGCGCAGATGTCGCAGACGGAAGCCACGGTCATCGCTCCTTCAGGATCAAGTCTTAGATCAGCTCATCCGAGCATGCCGGGACAACCGGCTGGCCACACGAGGATAGCCGATGTCCGCCCAAACACGCGAAACGAAGGCGCGGCGGAGACGGGATAACCTCGTACCTGCCAACGGTAGCGCATCGGGGGAGCGCCAGGACGCGGGTTGGGCGACGGTGCGAAATGAGGGCCGGTCAATGCTGAAGGTGCTCGATCCGGGGGCTGTCCGCGGCTGGGTACGGCGCTCGGCCGACGCGCTGGCCCGGGCGCGGGCCGAGATCGACGCGCTGAACGTGTTCCCGGTGCCGGATGGGGACACGGGCACGAACCTGCATCTCACGATGCTGGCGGCGGCCGACGCGCTGGCGGTCCTCGGCGCGGACGCGGACGCCGACCTGACCTGGCGGACCCTGGCGCAAGGGGCGTTATTGGGCGCGCGCGGGAACTCGGGGGTGATCGTCAGCCAGGTGCTCCGGGGCATGGCCGAGGTGCTGCGGCAGGCCGAGGGCCGTGGCGACGACGTCCGGGACGCGCTGGTGCGGGGCGCCGAAATGGCCAGGTCCGCGGTGGTACGGCCGGTCGAGGGAACCGTTTTGAGCGTGCTTGCCGCTGCTGCGGACGCGGTGCGCGAGCGGGACAGTGATCTGCCCGCGGTGGCCGGAGCGGCGGCGCGGGCGGCCCGGCAGGCGCTGCTGCGGACCACCGGGCAGCTGGACGTCCTGGCCCGCAACGGCGTCGTGGATGCGGGCGGCGCCGGGCTGACGATCATCCTGGAGATCCTGGCCGAGGTGGTCGCCGACGCGTACGCCGAGCGTCATGACGTGCCCGCGCCCGCCTCCGATCGAAGACCGGCCCCTGAGGTGGGGCAGCCCGGATACGAGGTCATGTACCTGCTCGACGCGGAGCAGGAGGCGATCGATCGCCTGCGGGCGGAGCTGGACGGGCTCGGGGACTCGCTGGTGATCGTTGGCGGGGACGGGTTGTGGAACGTGCACGTGCATGTCGACGATGCCGGGTCGGCGATTGAGGCGGGGTTGGGAGCCGGGCGGCCATACCGGATCAAGGTGACGTATCTCGGAGGGCGGACGCATACGCCCAGCCGTGGCGTGGTCGCGGTGGCGGCCGGGGACGGGCTGGCGGGGCTGTTCCGGGAGGCGGGGGCCGTGGTGGTGCGGCGGGAGCCCGGGGCGAGTCCGGCGCTGGCGGCCGTGCTGGCGGCGATCAGGGAGGCGGGGGCCGAAGTGGTCGTGCTGCCCAATGACAGCGGGGTCCGGGCGGTGGCCGTGGCGGCGGCGGAGATCGCCCGGGAGGAGGGGGTGACGGTGAGCGTGCTGCCGACCAAGGCGTCTGTGCAGGGGTTGGCGGCGTTAGCCGTACATGATCGGTTGCGGCGGTTTGATGATGATGTGGTCGCTATGACGGACGCGGCTGGGCATACCCGGCATGGGCATGTGTGGGTGGCCAACCGGGAGGCGATGACGAGTGCGGGGTTGTGCCGTCCGGGGGATGTGCTGGGCGTGGTGGATGGGGATGTCTCCCTGATCGGTACGGCTGTCGCGGAGGTCGCGGTTGAGGTCGTGGATCGCATGGTGTCCGCCAGTAGTGAGTTGGTGACGTTGGTGTCCGGGGCGGATTCTGGGGGGTCGTTGGCGCGAGTCGTACAGGACCATCTTGGGGTGGTTCGTCCGGATATTGAGGTTGTGCATTACGAAGGTGGGCAGGGTGGGTATCCGCTGCTCATCGGGGTGGAGTGATTGTTGTCGGGGATGCGCGGTAGAACTGGTTGACGTGACCAGGTTCGATGAGTCGTTGAAGCTCGCGGTGGGGGACAAGACGGCCGCGCCGTTGGAGAGTGCGCTGGGGATCAGCACCGTGGGTGAGCTGCTGCGTCACTATCCGCGGCGGTATGCGGAGCGGGGGGAGCTCACGCCGATCGCCTCGCTGGAGCATGACGATCATGTCACCGTGGTCGGGCGGGTGTCGGCCGTGCAGCGGCGGCCGATGAAGAACCGGCAGGGCACCTGGCTGGATGTCGAGGTGACCGATGGGAAGGATCGGCTGCGGCTGGCGTTCTTCGGGAAGGGCGCGTACGTGGCGGAGCAGCGGCTGCTGCCCGGGACCGAGGCCTTCTTTTCCGGAAAAGTCAACGTTTTCGCTACGCCGAATGGGGTCAAGCGGCGGTCGCTCACCCATCCGGACTATGTGACCGAGGATGAGGAGACCGCCGAGGAGTTCAGCACCGCGCCCGTGCCGATCTATCCGTCGGCGCAGAACCTGGCCACCTGGAAGATCCAGCGCGCGGTCCGGACCGTGCTGGACGTGCTCGAGCTCGATGATCCGCTGCCACCGGCGATGCGCAGGCGGCTGGGCCTGCCGGGCCTGACGGACGCGCTGAAGGCCATTCACCGGCCGCGGGACCACGGCGATATCGCGCGGGCCAAGAAGCGGCTCAAGTTCGATGAGGCGTTCCTGCTGCAGGCGGTGCTGGTGCGGCGGAGGATCGCGGCGGCGCAGTGGCCTGCCACGGCGCGGCCGGGCAAGGAGAGCGGCCTGCTCGCCGACTTCGACGCGCGGCTGCCGTTCCGGCTGACCGACGGGCAGCGTGAGGTCGGTGAGGAGATCTCCGCCGATCTCGGGAGTGAACATCCCATGCACCGGCTGCTGCAAGGCGAGGTCGGCGCGGGCAAGACCGTGGTCGCGCTGCGGGCGATGCTGCAGGTGGTGGATTCCGGCGGGCAGGCGGCGCTGCTCGCGCCGACCGAAGTGCTGGCCCAGCAGCATCACCGTTCGATCGTCGCGATGCTGGGCGACCTGGCCGGGGGCGGCATGTTCGGGGGGACCGGCGTGGCACTGCTGACCGGTTCCATGGGCGCGGCGGCCCGGCGCTCCAACCTGCTGGACGCGGCCTCCGGGGCGGCCGGGATCGTGGTGGGCACCCACGCGCTGCTCCAGGACAAGGTGCAGTTCGCCGACCTCGGCCTGGTGGTCGTGGACGAGCAGCACCGGTTCGGCGTCGAGCAGCGGGACGCGTTGCGGGAGAAGTCCCAGGGCGGGCGGCCGCACGTGCTGGTGATGACCGCCACGCCGATCCCGCGCACGGTCGCGATGACCGTCTTCGGGGATCTTGAGGTGTCCACGCTCAGCCAGTTGCCGTCGGGGCGGGCGCCGATCACGACGCACGTCGTTCCGGCGGCGGAGAAGCCGCACTATCTCCAGCGGTCGTGGGAGCGGATCAAGGAGGAGGTGGGGTTGGGGCGGCAGGCGTACATTGTCTGCCCGCGTATCGGGGATCAGGAGGGGGACGAAGGGGACCTGGCCAAGGAGGACGCCGAAGAGCGGCGGCCGCCACTGGCGGTGGTCGAGGTCGCCGAGATGCTCGCCGACGGGCCACTGCACGGTCTCCGCGTGGCTGTCCTGCACGGCAAGCTGCCCCCCGAGGAGAAGGACGCGATCATGCGCTCCTTCGCCCGGGGCGAGGTCGACGTGCTCGTGGCGACCACCGTCATCGAGGTCGGCGTGGACGTGCCCAACGCCTCCGTCATGGTCATCATGGACGCCGACCGCTTCGGCGTCTCCCAACTCCACCAGCTCCGCGGCCGCGTCGGACGAGGCGGCCTCCCCGGCCTCTGCCTCCTGGTCAGCGAAGCCGTCCCCGACACCCCGGCCCGCCTCCGCCTCGACGCCGTGGCCCGAACCCTGGACGGCTTCGAACTGTCCCGCGTGGACCTCGAACAGCGCCGCGAGGGCGACGTCCTCGGCGCGGCCCAATCCGGCCGCAAGTCCTCACTCCGCATGCTCCAACTGCTGCGCGACGAGGACGTCATCGAATCGGCCCGCGAAGAGGCTCTCTCCCTACTGACCGAAGACCCCCTGCTCGAATCCCATCCCGGCCTCAAAGCAGAACTCGACACCCTGGTCACGGACGAACGCTCCGAATATCTGGAAAAAACCTGACTTCGTCCGTTGGCAGGAAGGTAGAGCCTGCGGGGCGGTCTGTTGGAGAGTTCGGGGGCCATTTCCTGGGGGCCGATGCGGGTGGGTGGGAGTTCCACGGTGATCGGGAACCAGAGCGAAGCCACGGTGAGAGACCGGGTGGTCTCGAAACGGCGTAGGTCTGGGAGCAATCGCGTTGAGTGGGGGGCCGGATGGGGCCCTGGGCGTCAAAATGACCCAGGGCCCAGCCTTGGGACGGCCTCCCCCCGAATGCCGTCCCCGGCTGGGCCCACCCTCGGGTCAGGTGCCGAGGGCGCCGGCGTGCGGAAGGGCTCACGATCACGCCGGCCGGCCTTCCCCTGGGTCACCGTGAAGGCCGCAAGACCCATCTTGCAGGCAGGTGCGGGTGGAGGGAATCACCCTTACCTATTTCTCGCCACCTCTTACTCACTCTTGACCAGGGATAATGAGCAGATGACCAGGGTCATCGCAGGAAGAGCGGGCGGCCGGCGGCTGGCCGTACCACCGGGAAAGAGCACCCGGCCGACCAGCGACCGCGCCAGGGAAGGGCTTTTCGCCACCGTGGGGTCGCTGCTGGGGGTGCCGGAACGCACCCTCGACCTCTACGCGGGGTCGGGCGCCGTCGGGCTGGAATCCTTGAGCCGCGGCGCGTCGCACGCGTTGCTGGTGGAATCGGACGCGAAGGCCGCCAGGACGATCCGGGAGAACATCGCCGCGCTCGGCCTCCCCGGAGCCGTGTTGCGCGCCGACCGGGTAGAGCGGGTGGTGGCGCAATCGTGCGCCGAGCCGTATGACTTCGTGTTCGCGGACCCGCCCTACGCGGTGCGCGACGAGACGCTGGCCGAGGTGCTGCTGGCGCTGCGGGACAACGGCTGGCTGACATCCGGCGCGTTGGTCGCGGTCGAGCGCGAGACGAGAGGGAAGGATCTTCGATGGCCCCCCGGGTTCGAGGAGGCCCGGGCCCGTCGCTACGGTGAAGCGACCGTTTGGTACGGTCACGCCGAATGAGCCCGATCTAAGGGGTGTGTGGTGCGCCGAGTTGTTTGTCCGGGGTCATTCGACCCTGTCACCAATGGTCATCTCGACATCATCGGCCGGACGTCCCGGCTCTACGACGAGGTCGTCGTCGCCGTTCTGATCAATATCGAGAAGAAGAGCCTCTTCACCGTCGAGGAACGCATCGACATGCTCCAGGCGGTCACCAAGGAGTACGGCAATGTCCGCGTGGAGAAGTTCCACGGCCTGCTCGTCGATTTCGCCAAGCAGCAGAGTATCCCGACCATCGTGAAGGGCCTGCGCGCGGTCAGCGACTTCGACTACGAACTCCAGATGGCCCAGCTGAACTACCGCATGTCGGGCGTGGAAACCCTCTTCATGTCCACCAACCCGGAATACTCGTTCCTCTCCTCCAGTCGCCTGAAGGAAATCGCCCGCTATGGCGGCGACGTCTCCGGCCTCGTCCCCGACTTGGTCCTGCGGCTCCTGGTGGAACGCCTGCGCGGCTGAGGATGCCCATCCGGGCTGGTATCGTTGGACTCTGGCCTTGCACGACGGCGGTGATTCGCCATGCCTTATGGAAAGCAGGATGAGTCTGCCACGCCTCGACCCCCGAGCTCCCTGGGTGATTTCAACTCATGATCTGGGCCGGCGACCGGGGTCGATGCGCAAGATGAGTCCGACGCTTCCGGCGCCGGTGGATCTCGCGGTCGGCATGATCGGCGTTCCCAAGGACGCCGAGGTCGAGGTGGATCTCCGGCTGGAGTCGGTGATGGAAGGCGTGCTCGTGACGGGCACGGCGGGTGCTCCGCTCAGCGGGGAGTGCTCGCGCTGTCTGGATCCGCTGACCTCGGAGATCGAGGTCGGGTTCCAGGAGCTCTTCTTCTACTCGGCGGAGGACGCCGGAGAGGACGATTCGCTCCTCGACGGCGAACTGCTCGATCTGGAGCCGACGTTCCGTGACGCGGTGGTGCTCGCACTGCCGTTGAGTCCGGTGTGCCGCGAGGACTGCCCGGGGCTCTGCCCGGAGTGCGGGGCCAAGCTGGCGGACGCCGGCCCTGACCACCGGCACGACCGGGTTGACAGCCGGTGGGCGTCACTGCAGGGCCTGAAAATAGACGATAACGAAGACGATCAGGAGGCCTGACGTGGCCGTTCCGAAGCGGAAAATGTCGCGGAGCAACACCCGCGCCCGCAGGTCCCAGTGGAAGGCGACCGCGGTCGTGCTCGTGAGCTGCCCGCAGTGCCGCTCGCCGAAGCGCCCGCACATCGCGTGCCCCGAGTGCGGCACTTACAACCGCCGTCAGGTCATCGTGCCGAAGGCCTGAGCAAGCGCTCAGCGATTCCCGGCTCGCCGCGGTTCCGGGCGCGCCTGAGTTTGTGGGATTCCGGCGCCGATCGGGTCGTCAAACCGGCCCGGTCGGCGTTACCTTGCTTCACAAGCGCTTCGCAGTGGAGCGTGTGCGGTGGCGGCTCGCCCGCGGCCGTGGTGGACGCCGGGTGCGTACCCGACGCCCACCACGCCTTCGGGCTTCGTCAAGATGATCCACCTGCCACCGTGCTTCGGCGTTGCCATGCACGAGGAGGAAGATCATGATTGGCAAGCCCGTCGCCGTGGAGGCCGTCCGCGATGAGCTGGAGCGGGTGCTCGACGTCCGGCTCAGCACCGAGATCCTGGAGCGGGCGCTGACGCACCGCTCGTATGCGTACGAGAACGGTGGCCTGCCGACCAACGAGCGGCTGGAGTTCCTGGGTGACTCCGTGCTCGGCCTGGTAGTCACCGACACCCTGTTCCGGGGGCATCCGGATCTGCCCGAGGGCCAGCTGGCGAAGCTGCGCGCGGCCGTGGTCAACATGCGGGCGCTCGCGGACGTGGCCAGGACCCTCGATCTGGGGCGGTTCCTGCGGCTCGGCCGGGGCGAGGAGGGCACCGGGGGCCGGGACAAGTCCTCCATCCTGGCCGACACGCTGGAGGCCCTGATCGGCACGGTTTACGTGGACAAGGGGCTGGAAGAGGCCTTCCGGGTGGTGCACCTGCTGTTCGACCCGCTGATCAAGCGTTCCGCCTCGCTCGGGGCCGGGCTCGACTGGAAGACCTCGCTGCAGGAGCTGACCGCCTCGGAGATGCTGGGCGTGCCCGAGTACCATGTCGACGAAAGCGGCCCTGACCACGCCAAATCGTTCGTGGCGACCGTACGGGTCGGGGGGCAGGAGTATGGCACGGGGGCCGGGCGCAGCAAGAAGGAAGCCGAGCAGCAGGCCGCCGAAGCCGCCTGGACGGCGATCCGCGACCTGCGTGACGCCCGTGAAGCGGCGGTCGGCAGAACCTGACACAGGAGCATAGATGCCGGAATTGCCCGAGGTTGAGGTTGTCCGGCGCGGGCTGGAGACCTGGGTGGCCGGGCGGGAGATCGCTTCCGCCGAGGTCCTCCATCCGCGTGCGGTGCGCCGCAACACCGGCACGCTCGCGGACCTGCTGGTCGGCCGCACGGTGGTGTCGGCGGAGCGGCGTGGCAAATACCTGTGGCTCCCGCTTCGTGAGGGGGATTCACCGGTTGAGGACGCGCTCATGGCCCATCTGGGGATGAGCGGCCAGCTTCTGATGGTCGAGCCGAAAGAGCCTCCGGAGAAACATCTGCGGGTCCGGATCGGCTTCACCGACGAAGGCCCCGAGTTGCGCTTCGTCGATCAGCGCACGTTCGGGCATCTGCTGGTCTCCCCCCTTGCGGTACGGCCTTCGCGTGACGTTCCCGAGCCGATCGCGCATATCGCGCCCGACCCTTTCGAGGAGGCGTTCGACGATGCCGAGTTCACAATCAGGATTCGCCGCCGCCAGACCGGGGTGAAACGGGCACTCTTGGATCAATCGCTTATTAGTGGCGTGGGCAACATCTATGCGGATGAGGCGTTGTGGCGGGCCAAGCTGCACTGGGCGCGCCCGACCGAGACGCTGACCGGCAAGAAGGTGGCCGAGCTGCTCACGGCCGCGCGTGGGGTGATGACCGAGGCGCTGGGGGAGGGCGGGACGTCCTTCGACCGCCTCTACGTGAACGTGAACGGCGAGAGTGGCTACTTCGACCGGTCACTCGCTGTGTACGGCCGGCGGGACGAGCCGTGCCCACGCTGTGGGACCCCGATCCGGCGGGACGCGTTCATGAACCGATCCAGCTACAGCTGCCCGAAATGCCAGCCGAGACCGAGAAACGGCAGGTGGTGAGGGTATATCGGATGAAGAGGGTATATATCGCGATGACTAGCGTGGTACGTGCGTCTGCACGTTCACGCTGAGGCTGTCGTTGGGAAACCAGGTGACGGCGGGGGACGGTGGAGCCCGGGGGAAGGGATGGGCCTCGGGAACCTCCGATCCTGTTGTTGCCAGGTTCGAGGGTTGTGGTTGGAAACCATGGTGACGGCCGGGGCTGGCGGAGCCTGAGGGAAGGGATGGGCCTCGGGAACCGCCGAACTTGTTGTTGCCGGGTCGTAGGGAACTGCGGTGACGGCTGGGGCTGATGAGCCTGGTGGGGCCTTTGGGGCCCCCGATCCTGTTGTTACCGGGGCTTTGTGTAGGCTGCGTCGGCGCGGGATGACTTCTGGCGATTGGATTGGGGGTGAGTTTGGTGTGGTGAGGCTCACAGTCTGGGTGAAAGGGCGTGTACAGGGTGTGGGCTTTCGCTGGTGGGTGCGGTCGAGGGCGTTGGAGCTCGGCTTGCGCGGATGGGCGCTCAACTTACCGGATGGGCGGGTTGAGGTTGTGGCCGAAGGGCCACGGGAATCTTGCGCCGCGTTACTTGACCTGTTAAGTGGGGGTGACACGCCCGGCCAGGTCACAGGCGTGATAGAGCGGTGGAGTGATCCGAAAGGGGCGGTTGTCGGCTTTGTGGAGCGATAGCCCCTTCCCTTAAACCACCCAAATGAGGTATATTTACATGTCGACAGTGTCCATCGGCCGCTCATTGTGAAGCGTTCAACTTGACCGCCTCCGCAGCCGGTGCGACTCTTGAGAAGAACCACGCGCACCCCTCCCGCGGCTTGAAGTGCGCGAACCAGTCTGGTCACTCAGCGTGGAGGACCCTTAACCATGGCGAAGGCTCTACTCGGCCACGTCGGCGGTCCTGACCCTCGTATGGTCTCGGAAATGCGTCGCCTCCAGCAGCGCATCCGTGACTTGGAGGCAGAACTCACCCGACTCCAGGCACAAAACGATGCGCTTGCCGCGCAAACTCGTGATGAGGCTCTGGTTAGGCTGCAGGATCGCGAGCCGGCTCTCACCTGAGAGGCCGGGTCACAACACGAATGAAAATTGTCAGGGGCGCCTCGAAAGGGCGTCCCTTGTCATTTCCACCCACATTTCCGATGATGTTCCGCCTCCCTTGCCACTCCTATGGCAATTCTTGACGACCCATAGGCCAACTTTCCAGATTATTTCGTACGCCCCAGCCCCGAAACCGGAAGACCCCCACCCACCCATCAACTCCCCTCAGCGACTCCCACCCCTGTCGTTACCGGGTTTCTCCCACCCACCCAGCCCTTTGTTTCCCCTCGGGCTCCGCCCGCCCCCGCCATCCCCGTGGTGTCCCCACACGCCACGACAGCTTCAACACGGTGGTTCTCCCACCCACCCAGCCCTTTCGTTCTCCTTCGGCTCCGCCCCGCCCCCGTCGTTGCCGTGTTTCTCAGCCGACACGACAGCCTCGGCGCGGCGGTTCTCTTCGTGCCCCCCACCCGCCTCCGCCGTGATTCCCATACGACTTGCCGAGTGAGACCGAGCCCCAACATCGGAAAGCGGGCGGGGAAGCCTCACTCTGCCGAGTTCTCTCGCGTGGAAACC
>NZ_JBDPLV010000046.1:0-93706 GCF_039871605.1 Acrocarpospora sp. B8E8
GGTGTGGTAACCGCCGTTCTATGGGGTCTTGTTGCATGTCAGGGCTACGCCACGCCGTACGCGATCCATCCGTGATCCGCAGAACCGGCACCCACCGTCTCAGCATCCGAGAATGCTGTCAGCCCTGGGGGTTCGGCCGAGGACCTGTATGTCGCCATCGAGGGACTGGAGCTTGTCAATGCGTGAGACAGAAAAGCAGGTCATCCGGCTCACGGTTGTGGAGACCGTCGAATACAAAATCGAGCTGGATGTCGAGGACCTGGACATCCCCGAGGAGATCCTGGGCGACATCGACGCCGTCGAAGAATGGCTCGGGGAGAACGAGCGGGAGTGGATCGACGAGTGTAGCGACAACAACTTCTCCGGGTGCCTTGAGCGGGATATCACCGACTCCTCGGTCAAGACCGTAAAGCAGCGGTGGGTGGCGTGAAGACCTTCACAGTCACGCTCTCCGGTCGAGAGCGTGAAGACGGGGAAGCGCCCTTCACCTGGGTTGTGCATGCGCTATCGGACTACGCGGCTGTGAGCAAGGCCAAGGACATTCACGTGGCCAACCAGGAAGAGGACTACGACGTATTGGAACTCGAAGAGATCTTCGAGGGCCTGCCGGATGACGACTGCGGTTACCACTGGAACGACGAGCGGGATAGCTAGCGGTTGGGCCTGGGGCACCCCTTGCGGGTGCCCCGTACCGAGCTTCTACCGAATCACGGTTACTTCTTACTTTCATACAGGAGGTCAGCACCATGTCCACCACGAATAAGCTGCCCGTGGCCGGGCCTGAGATGTTCACGGGGCCGCTCGGCAAGATGGTCAACGAGTTGGATGCGTTCACGGAAGGCTCGAAGGTCGGCGTCCTGGTGAGCCTGTTGTCGGGGTTCAGCGTCGCGGTGGGCAACCTGCCGGGCGTTGGCACGGGCAAGGGCTCGATGCCGTTGAGCTTCTGGCCGGTGCTGGTCGGCCCTACAGGAGTCGGGCGCAAGGGAACCGCTACCGGAATCGCCATGAAGGTGCTTGCGGCGGGGCTGGCCAACTTCAATGAGCACAACGTGGTCTACGGCTGCCCGGCTACCGGTCTGGGTTTCGCGGGCGAGCTGGCGGAGCGTTCGATCCGGGGCGTGGCGGCCCCGGTGCTGTTCATCGAAGAGGAGATGGACACGTTCATCGCCAACAGCAAGCGGGACACGAAGATCGGGACCTACCTCCGCAAGGGCTGGGATGGGCAGCCCATCACACACCGCACCAGCCAGACGGACCTGACGATCAAGCAACCGCATGTCGGGATCATCGGGCACATCCAGCCGAAGAACTGGGGTGCGATCAGCGGGTCGAAGGACGCCACGGGCGGCACCTACAACCGCTTCTTCCCGGTGTGGGTCGTGCAGAGCAAGAAGTTGCCTGTGTTCGCCCAGGCCAACCCGGAAGAGTTGATCGCCAAGCTGGGCAACCGGTTCCGGTCCATGGTCAACTTCGCCCAGGAGGTCACGGACCTGGGCGTGCCTGAGGACGTGGCCAAGGTCTTCGAGCACAAGCATCGCGAGATCTGCGATGGGATGACCACCGGGAATGAGGAGCTGGGCCAGTACACCGAACGGGCCATGGCCTACATGATCCGGCTGGCCGGGCTGTACTGCTTGGCAGACAAGCGGACGGAACTGAAGGTCGTGGACTTCGACGCGGCGCTGTGCCTGGTTCAGTACATGGTCGAGACGGTGACGTTCACTCTGCCTGAGGCCGAGTCGGACGGGTCGGACATCCCGGCTCGGATCATCGCCTACGTCCGGGAGGCCGGGGAGCAGGGCGTGACCTCCACTGAGGTTGCCCGCAAGTTCCAGCGGGTCCGCGCGGCCGAGATTCGGGCCATCGTGGACGCCTGCGACCAGGTCAAGACCTCCAAGATGCGGTCCGAGGGTGGCCGCCCCGCAACCCTGTTCACCTGGGTTGACGAAGTCGCTGAGGAGGACCAGGACGCTCTGGCACTCGCTGTCGCCTGACGGTCCCCCTGCTCACCGGATCGGGTGATCCGGTCGGGCGGGGAGATCGCCATAGCGGTCCGCAAGCCACCACCGAAGGGATTCGACCGAAGTGACCAGATGACAAGAAGTTCCTGGGCTGGGAACATTGCCAATTCCGTCGGTTAGGCGTTCAAATGGTGGTCGCCGAAATCGGATGGGGTTCCCCGATGGTAAAAGTGCCGCGTTGGGCTGTGTGGGTGTTGTCCGCGCTCACCCTTGGTGTGGCTGCGAACTCTCTCCTGCAGGCCAGGCGAAAGCCCTCACAGCATGTCCGGGAAGAGGGGGCTGTACCTGAGACGGATAGTCAAGCTGACACGTTTGTGCCTTCATGGCCGCGAAGACTGCTCGTCGGTTTCGCGCGGACCCTGATGCTGGTCGCAGTTCTCTTTTTCTGTCTCTACTGGGTATTGACAAGACCTTCCTATTTTTTCGAATTCTGCTCGTGTGGATTACCGTACATGGTGGCGGATATTCCGGAGTGGTTGTTTTTTGCGTTATTTCATGTGGTGCTTTGGGGTGGGATGATTCTTTCGCTTCTATGGTATGTCTTGATACGAGTCCTGGAGCTAGGGAATGGTGCGCGGTCGCATCCGGTTCCGCGAATTCGTGCATTCTGCTGGCAGGCTGTCGCAGCCCTCGTCCTCGTTTTGTCCTACTCTGGCCTGCCTGCGGTAGCGACCTCCAGGTCCTTGGGCGAGGTCAACTCGCCGTTCCCTATGGAAAGCGGGATCATCAGTCCCGGCCTCGGCTTGATGCTCATGTCGTGGACACTTTATGTTTCGGCCAGCGTCACCCTTGCCACCCTCGCCACGGATTTCAAGTGGCCCATGGACGTGCTGTATATTTATGCAATCATCGCTGGCGGCAGTTCGATTCTAACCATGGCACGTCTGGCTGCGGAGGGTGATGATTTCCTATTTGAAACGATAGGCTTGACCGCAGGTTCCTATCTGCTGATGTCTGTTCTCGGAATTGGGGCATTCCTGTGGGTGCAGGACAGTTCCTCTAAGGCCAGTCGCAGCAATTTAGGCGCGGCCATCATCGGTGGCGGAGTCATCGCTTTCGTGATCTTCAGTCAACAGGACAGTGCAGACCAGCGGCGAGAGGACCAGTCCATTCTTAATGCGCTGCGCACCCAGTCAGACCTCACGGGCGCCGATCTGCGTGACCGGGACCTTGAAGCGGTGTCGCTGCGTGGACGGCAACTCCGTGATGCGGACCTGACCGCTGCCCAGCTCTCAGATGCCGATCTTTCCCGGGCACGGCTAACGGATGCGCTTCTCGTCAAATCAAATTTCGCCAAGGCGAAGCTAGAGAATGCCGATCTGTCGCACGCTGAGATTACCTGCGCAGGTTTTTCCGGCGCGAACTTACGCGGGGCGAATCTATCGGACGTGACTATGGACGTGAGCGTAGTTGACGGAAAAGCTGCCCTTGACGAAAACATAGGAATACCGTTCCAAGGTCCATGTAGCCTCGAAGATGACGATATTTGGTCCACTGTCGACTTCCAATCCGCTGACCTTCGTGATGCAACACTGAAGAATGCCGATCTGCGCCGGGCAAGCTTCTGCGATGCCAACCTGCGGGGTGTCGATCTTAGCCAGGCCCACCTGTATCTTCTGGCGTCGGATGCGACAAACGCGAGGTTTTACGCTCGTTTCTACGACGTAAAGTTCGACTCGACCACCCTTTGGCCGCCGCACTTTCAGACGCAGGCCATTCCATCTGGCGACACAAGTTCCTGCGGAATGGTTGATGGGTCATAGGTGCCTGCACTCGTCGCGTGGGTACTGATACCCACACAAACCCGAAAGGTCCCTGGCGGTGAAGGCCGGGGGTTAATTCTTCTGCCTCGGGGTTGTGTCAGAGGCGGATACCCCATCCACGGAACCCCTTCAGAGGTGCAGGCGGAGGTGCCCCGGCAGGGCCGGGGTAGCCGGTGTCGCTCAGCGCGAGGTCGTCGAAGTGGAACGGGGCGACGCTCGCAGCGTTGGACACGACGCCGACGCGCAAGCGGCTCGGGTTGACCGCGCCCGTGTTGACGCCGCTGACGGACAGCACCTGATCGGGTGTGGTCGCGTCAGGGCTCCAGAAGATCTGGCATGCCATCGAACCCGTCGTCGCCGTCCCGGCAGTGACCATGACCTCGATCCGCCACCACGCACCTGCGGTGAGAGCGGCGGTAGACGTTCCGGACAGGGTCCCGGAGCCGTGCAGCATCCCCAGCGTGCCGTTGGCGTTGACCCTGATGGACCCCATGATCCCGTTGCTGCCGGACAGGATTCGGAAGACGTTGACCGCCGCTGATGGGTTACCCGCGAACCGGTAGTAGGAGCGCCCCCAGATGGTCGGAGACGTCCCGGGGAGTCCGGACGTCCAGGCAACCCACGCCTGTCCTGAGCCAACCCCCGTGGACACTTGGGCGGACACGCTGCCGTGGGCTGCCGTGGTCGAGTCGTAGGCGAGGGTGTTCCCGGTGTCTACGGAGGAGTCCCCGAACGCTGTCCCGGACAGCCCTCCGCTGTTGGCGGCGGTGATGACTGCCCCGGGGGTACCACCTTCGAGGGAGTTCGACAGGAGCGTCATCAGAGCACCGTCACGGTTACGGTCAGGTCCTTGCCGGGCGTAGTCGAACCGACCTGGGTTACGTCAACGGTCAGCCGGTCGCCATCGGCCACGATGGTGGTCGCCAGGGCGGTCAGCTTGCCCGAGGTGATCGAGCCTGCGGCGATCGTGGGCTTGGGGTTGCCCCCGAAGATGGACGTGCTGTTCAGCTTCACGTCCACCACGACCGCTGAGCCCGTGGACGCGGTGCCTACGGATGCGCGGACAGAGATGATCGTCCAGGCCAATCCGGAGTCGTTGTAGAGCTGGCCTGACCCAACCTCGACGGTCAGTTCGTCCTGCATCGTCCACGCCAAGGGCTTGGCGGATGCGTCTTGCCCAGCCTCGCCGGGCTCGCCTTGGATTCCCTGATCTCCGGTGTCACCCTTCGGGCCTTGCAGACCTTCGAGCCCCTGAATGCCCTGCTCTCCAGTTTCCCCGGGCAGTCCCTGTACACCCTGATCGCCCTTGAGGGACGCCACCCAAGCGGTCTCGGTGCCAACGAATCCGTGCGCCACAGCGATGTCGTAGGCGGACGATCCGTCCGCTCCCGCTGCGCCAGGCGCCCCGTTTTCTCCGTCCTCACCGGGTTCACCAGGAGGGCCCTCAGGCCCGATCGGTGGGGTGGCGGGCAGCCACTGGGAGGTGCCCTCGTCCCACGCCAGCACGTCGCCATCAGCCGAGCCGTCAGGCAGTGTGATGCCTTCGCCGCCCCCCGAAGGGGTGGCCCAGTAGGTGTCGTAGTTGGTCGCGGAAGCCTTGGTGAGTACCTGCCCGGAGAAGCCGCCGGCGGCGACGCCCTGCCCGGCCGGGCCCTGGCTTCCGGTATCGCCCTTGGGTCCTTCGGCTCCAGCTGCACCAGCAGCTCCAGCGGCTCCGGTCGCGCCCGTGGCTCCGGTAGCTCCAGGCGCTCCAGGCGTACCGGGTACGCCCTGGGGTCCTTCGAGGGAGTCGAGCCACTGGTCCCGGGTTGCGACGAAGCCTTCCTGGACCGCGATCTCGTAGGCGCTGTAGCCGCGCGGGCCCTGGCCTCCCTCGCCACCGCCGACGACGCTGATGTAGCCGACGTCCACGGTCTGGATCAGGGTGTTCTCGACGACGACTTCCCCGGCGTACACCTCAACGATGTCAGGCACCGGTCGTCACCTCCGGCACGACCTGGAGGCCGCCCTGGATCAGTCGGACGACGTCACCGTTGGGTGCGATCAGCTCCAGGTCGTAGACGCCTGCGCGCCACGCCCACGGGGTGGAGGTAGCGGCAGGGATGTGGAGGGTGATGGTGCCCGCTTCGCCACCCAGGGTCAGGCCGCCGTTATCGGTGTCGAGCCGGTAGAGCAGTACGCCCCCGGCCTGGTCCCGGATCTCCATGCGGGCCGTGTAGTCGGTGAGGTCGACCGGCGTGCCGTCTTCCTTCTTCCACACCAGGATGCGCCGAAGAGTGGCCCCCTGGTCGATCTTGAAGCGGTATGTGCCCGCCACGCCTGGTCCTCCTTGAGGGAAAAGAAGGAACCCCCGCCCAGGTGGGCGAGGGTCCGTGAGTTCTTTCTTCTTGCTACGGGGTCACGCCGAAGCGGAGTCCGCGGAGTTGTCGTTGTGCAGGAAGGTGATGACGGCGGTCAGGACGGCCTGGCCGACCGACAGGCCCAGCAGCCGCCAGTCCACGTCAGCGTCCAGCGAGAGCGAGGCGAAGACGCCGCCGACAGCGACGAGAGCCGAGGCCAGAAGGCCCTGGTAACCGGTCCGCTTGGCCCGGTAAGCAGCGTTGGAGGAAGTGGAAGCCATGATGTTGCCTGCGCTTTCTGTCTCTTCGAGAAGGTGATCGTCGAACTGGATGGGCTCGTAGACGGGCGGGAGAGTGGCAGTGGTCGCGGGCGCGAAGTACTGCTCGTAGAAGGGGTCGGGTTCAACCGGCCTGACCGGGACCGGCGAAGGCTCCGGGGCAGGCGGGAAGTCAGGGGGAGGGGCTTCGGTCTGTCGGGCCCCGCGCTGGTCCATGATGGCTTGCAGGCTGGCCGCAAGCTCGTCGGCGTCCATGGGGTCGTGTCTCCTTACAGGCCCAGGGCCTTGCGGGTCTCGGGTCCGATCTGGCCGGACAGCATGAGCTGGTGACGCGCCTGGAGGTCCATGACCGCCACCTGCATGAGTGGGTCGAAGGCGTCGCCCGGCTTGAGGTAGCCGTAGCCCAGGGCGATCAGCAGGTCCCGGGCGCGAGGCACCTCGGGGCCCTTGTCGCCGAGCTTGAGCTTCGGCTTGTCGGCCGGAACCGGGGGCTTGGGCACGACGGGCGGGGCCGGAGGCTTGACGGGGGGCTTGGCCGGGGGCGGGCCAGCGGCCAGCACCTTCCAGGTGGCCTCGCCCACGACTCCATCGACGTCCAGCCGGTGGTTGGACTGGAAGACCTTGACCGCGTGCTCGGTGGCAGGCCCGAAGTCTGCGTCCACGGCAAGCTTCCAACCGAAGGCGTTCAGCAGCTGCTGGACGACCTTGACCTCGGCCCCTCGATCACCCAGGCGCATCAGGTGGCCCGGGTAGGACTTGCCGTCCCAGGGCTTGTCGGGGGTCTCGACCTGGCCGGTGTACCGAGGCCGGACGTAGCCGTAGATCCGGGCTTGGCCGCGCGTGATGGTCTTGCGGTAGCAGCCGTCGCCGTTGCCCTGGACGCCGTTGGCGGCCGAGCCGGAGGTGTTGCCCCCGATGGTCGTGATCGAGCTGGAGGACACCTTCTCGACCAGCTCGACGTGGTAGATGCCGGCCGATCCGCCCGTGGTGTAGAGGACCAGGTCCCCCACCTTGGGGATGCTGTACCAGCGCTTGTTGGTCTTGGCCCAGTTGTACTGGGCGATCGTGGAAGCGGTGTGCGGGTAGTCGACGCCCGGCTTGAGGCCGATCGCCTTGAGCCAGACGCTCGTTGCCGCCGCGCACCAGGGGTATCCGTAGCCCCCGCCCGGGTAACTGGGGATCTTGCCGAACGCCTTGGTGATAGGCACCAGGTTGGAGCCGGGCGGCTTCTCCTTCATGCCCAGGTCGGCCCGCGCTTCCGCGACTGCCTTAGCGGGGGTGGTCATGGGGTTGCCTCCAAACAAAAAGGCCCCGCCGATGGCAGGGCCCAACTTCTTTCTTCTTGATCAGGCGTTCACGATGCGGACGATCTCAGCTATCAGCGCGACCAGTGCGGCCAGCAGGGCCGCCGAGGTGGCGTACTTCCAGCGCTCCAGTGCCCGCACTCGGACCTCGTGGTCGTCGGACTTCTCAGCCGCGTTATCGAGCTTGGCTACCAGCGACTTCACTTCGTGGGTGAGCGCCAGAAGGCCCTCGTAGATCTGGCGGGTCCCGACGAACACACCACCAAGGTCCTTGTCCTCGTCGCTCATGCGGTCATCCAGGAGGCGCTGAGGGACACGGCGGTGACGGCCCCGATGGTGTTCGAGCCTGACTCAAGGGTCATAGATCCGGATGATGCGATTGTCATGCGGGCCTGAAAGAGGGCACCTGCACCGGTCCTGCCGATGATCGGGAACACCGTGCTCTGGCCAGGGAAGAACCCTGCGGGGAGGGTGAAGCAGAAAATTCCGGTGCCCGCCAGAGATGACGCGAAGTCTGAGCCGTTCGCCTTCTGCATTGTGCCCCTGAGGTTGACCATCACTCCCTGCTTACGCACCGCGAGGGTCGCGCCGCTGGCGCTGGCGAAGCTGTTCGCGAAGTTGGTGATGTTGGTCCAGGAGCCTGCGGCGAGTCCGGTGACCGTGGTCTGGGTGCTGGTCAGGTTCGTCTGAAGAGTGCTGGTCTGGCCTTCCAGGGTGGTGACCCGGACATCGAGCGCTGCGATCGCCCCACCAGATCCGCCGTCGTTGGCGAACACCTGGGAGGCCGGCACCCAGGCACCCTCAGAGCCGACCACGAGGTAGTTGTTTGTCGTGTCCACGCCAAGTTCCCCATCGAAGGGGGCCGGGTCCATACCCGGCACGGCCCCGGAGATCGGGCGCACATGCCTGCCGATGAACCAACGCCGGTCCACCGGCTCGGTCGCAATCCCGACGCCGTTGGTGACGTCCACCTGGAGGACCGGAATCTCCTCGGAGGTTTCCAAGGCGAGCTGCCCGCCGGTCAGGTCGACGCCGCCCTTGATCTGGACGAACTGGAAGTCGTCGCTGGCGCGGTCGAGCCGCAACGTCACCAGGTCGTGCCGGATGTCGTCCGGGCCCCAACCCGAGCCGGTGATGTCGATGTCGAAGGTGTGGGCCAGCTTCAGTTCGTAGTAGTGGCCGTTGATGGTGGCCACGCCCGGCTGAATGAGGATCTGCGTTTCGTTGACGCGAGTGGCGACCAGGCCCACGCTGTCGCCAGGCTGGCCCACGACACCGGAGACCTGCCACGTGCGGGCCATCGTCTCCCAGTCGTGCTCGGTGACCACCTGGCCGGCACCCGAGGCGAAGGGCCACCCATGCGCGTCGGTCGGGGGAAGGGGCATAGACAAGGTGAGGCTCCTCAGTTAGCGGCGCTGGTTCCGCCAAGTCACGTCAAGGGGGTTGGACTGGCCGGACGACTGGCCGTTGATGCTGCTGGTGGCCGTGTAGGTGGCCACGCCTTGGGTGGTCGGGTATGAGCGCTGCATCCCGAAGACTTCAGTGCGCCAAGTTCCGTCCTTGCCGACCGTGGTGGACTGTGGGATTTCGATGTCCAAGCCCACGCCGTCGTCATGTTCGGTCTCGAACTCCACTAGGGACCCGGGAGTGCCGGTACCGAACAGCCACATCCAGCTGTTGCCGTGCTGGCTGTGGTTGGGCGGTCCGACGATGACGGGAGGGGTGGTCGGGATACTCGGCACAGAGCCAGCGACCATGATGAAGTCGTGCTCGACCACCGCGGACTCAGCGAAGTTACGGAACCTGCGGGTCCGGACAGTCCAGTCCGTGCCTACGGGATACGTCGCGGCGGTGGTCTGGATCGAGGCCGCCCAGCTACCGTCCTCACCCGGGTAGATGAGCCCGCCAGGCGCCCCGGCCGGAGTCCAGTTCTCAGTACCTTCCCGGGCGACCTCCATCAGCACCCATTCGCTGCCATCGGTGGCCAGCGGGGTGTCGGATTCGAGGCTCCCGATGAGGACCGTCTCCCCGGGGACGAACTCGGTGGCTTCCTCAGCCGGGGGCGGCTCCTCGGGAGGCGCAGCCCCGAGGCCCTGCACCGAGTGCCACAGGATGGGGACTGGGTACCAGCTCGTCCCGGCCTTCGTCTCGGTGACGATTTTGTGCAGCTGCCCGTCCGCCTGGATGGTGACGTTCACCGAGGCCGAGCCGCCGAGGGGGAGAGTTGAGTCGCTGACCGGCGATCCGTCCAACAGCACGCGGTAGGGGAACGGGATGGTGCTGGTGCTGTTGTTGGCCACCCACACCGACACGGTCTTCTGCTTGGTGGTGGGGTTGGTTTCCTCGCCCAGGATCTTGGACTCGATGATGCCGGAGCACGAAGACGACTGGCTCTGGGAGGCCGAGATGGTGGCGGCAGTCCCGTTGGAGCCGGTGTCCCGCAGCGTGACCGAGTGCGACTTGTCGTCGGCAGGCAAGGTGGACGACACGTTGAGGGATGACCCGGGGGTGACGTACCAGGGTCCGGCGTACAAGAACCCGTCGTAGTACAGGCCGAGGTAGTGGGGCTGGTCGACGCTTGCGGTCACCCGGACGTTGGACGCGGCGAAGCCGAGACCGTTGATGGTGATGCAGGACTGGAGGCTGAACCCGAAGCTTACGACCGCCATTTACGCCGCCTTCTTGAGGGTGAAGTCGGAGGTGGGGATGGCACCCACCTGGTGGGAAAGGTCTTCACGCCCCTCGACCTGGGCGATGCGGCCCCACAGGGCCTGGATGGACGCGTACAGGTAGGGGGTTTCGCTGGTGCCGTAGGTGCCGATGGTCGGCTGAACCCTCGGGCCGTCAGCGACGGTGGAGGTGATGCGCGCCTCGCGCACGATCTCGTCGCGAACCTCGTTGTCCACGAACACCCGGATGACGTCGCCGAGGTTGTAGTCGAGGCCGAACATGCTCCCGGGGGTTTCCAGCGGGGTGATGGAGATGGCCGCCACCGGCCCCTGCGCGAGGTTGAAGGCGTCGACCTCGTCTTGGATTGCTCGGTACTGGGCCGACCAGGTGGGCGGGTCTTGCCCCCAGCCGGTCGGCTTCCCCGACTGCTGCACCCACTGCCAGGGGATGTCGCGACGGTCCTTGAACCGTTCGGCCGTCACACCCCACTCGGTTTCGGTGGCGGTGAACCCGGCCTGGGCCCACGCGAGCGTGTGCTGCTTGTCGGCCGGCGTGTTGGCGGGGTTGCCCCACCACTGCGGGTTGTACTCCTCGTTGGAGAAGTAGCCGAACCACCTCTCGGGCCCGGTTCGCTCGACTTCGGTCTCGGTGTAGCCGGTTACGGTGCCTTCGGAGTCGTAGGTGGGCTGCTGAACCGTTTCCCTGAAGGTCCGGTTCTGGGTGCCGACCACCAGGCGGGTCGCAATGGGGGCCTTCACCTTGTAGGTGTAGCCGCGCAGGTTGCCTAGCTCGGGCCCGAACCTGACCTCGTTGGTCAGGTCCATCAGCGGTTCCAGCTTGAGCAGGATTCCTGGCCCGGTGGCTTGTGGGTCGCCGTTGGAGGCGACCTCAGAAGGGTTGGGGTGCCAGACGAAGCGGATGCGGAAGCCGTAGACCGCGCTGAGCATGCTGACGAGCAGGTCGGGCTGGTCGAACTTCAACCTCGCGGCGAGGGCCGTGTCGTCGTTCCAGAAGACGGCGGTCGCCTCGGGGCCCGGGATGAACAGCCGGTTGATGCGGCGCGAAGCGTGCCCCTGGGCGTTGGCCAGGAACAGTCGGCGCAGCAGCTCAGCCACGTTGGGCCAAGCCTGGTTGGTCTGCCACCACTGGAAGACTGAAGCCAGGTGGATGTCCTGGGCCGGGTTGGTCCAGGCCAGCCTTTCGGCCAGCAAGTAGTTGTCGTCGACCCCGGTGGCGATGGCCGTTCCTGCCCCGGCGTTCTCCGCATCCCAGGTCTTGGTGAGTTCCCGGATGGGTCCGGAGAAGATCGGTTCGTCTTGGCCGTCTTGGAAAACCACGATGCCCCGGCCAGGGATCAGCAACTTCGACTGCGGGTGACCGGCCGGGATGGTCAGGCTCCATGAGCCGACCTCGTTGTGCCGGACGATCGCCTGGAAGTCGGTGTAGGCGTCGACCGGGCCGACGATGGCGAGCGGGGCTAGGCCGTCGCCACCCTCCGCTCTGGTGCGGGGGAAAAGCGACTCCCGGACGAGGATTCGGAAGTTGCGCATCAGATCCCTAGGAAGGTCGGGAAGTAGGAGACCGTGACGAGTGGCTGGTTGGCCGCCGTCCAGGTGGCCTCCTGCTCGGGGGTCATGTCCTCGGGCTTGTCGATCTGCAAGGCCAGGTGGTTGAGGCCGGGCTGGATCGGCCACAGGTCTGAGGTGACGTCCAGGGCCCACCACATCGAGTCGCCCTGGGTGGGGTCGTACTCGTCGCCGGTCTCGCCAGCCGGGTACAGCCGGGCGAACTGGGAGCCCTTGGTGGTCTCAATGACCAGCGCCTGGTTGGGCGCGATCGTGATGGACTCGGTGAAGCGCAGCTCGTTCACGACGTTGCCCTCGTCGTCCTTGAGGACGATCGACATGCGGGAGGACAGGGGCCCGCGGATTTCCCAGCGCGGCTGGCACTCGGCGTCGCCCGGGTTCTCCAGGTCGAGCGTGTCGACCCACAGGGGGTCGGAGGACAGTCCAAGCCCCTTGCCTGGGGTGACCCCGTCGATGCTCAGGAAAGGTGTGGCGCCTGAAGGCGGATCGAGGAAGGGGCGCAGCACGTCGATGATCTGGAAGCGGCCCTGGGCGCGGTTGGGGTGCTGGAAGTACGGGTTGGGGGCGCGCAGCACCAGGCCGTACTTGGCCCAGTGGATACCGTCGTCGGTGCCTTCCCCGCCCTCCATGCCGGAGACGTAGAAGCAGGTGAGCGCCCGAGGGGTTTCCGCCACCAGCAGTCCGCCGACTTCGGCGTACTCCGTCGTCTGGAGAGAGACGAGACCCTTCTTGGGGTTCAACGCCGCGATGAAGCGCCTCTTCAACGCCATCATCTCCGGGCGGGTGGAGCCGGTGATGGTGAGCGGGAGAAAGATCTCGCGGATGGTGGCCCGGCTGAACCTGACGAATCCGCCATCGATCGCGGGGTACTCATCCGCCAGCACGTTGAAGCTCGGTGCGTCCAAGCCCTTAGCCCCAGGTCGGAGCAGGATCGCTGCCCCAGAGATGCTTTCGTCGGTGAGGGTGAACAGCTCCCCGTTCACTCCCCGAACCTGTACGACGGTCGGCTTGAACAGCACAGGGCAGACCTCCTGAGTAAGAAGAAAGAAGGGGCCCCGGCCGTCGTGCGGCCAGGGCCCCGTTCGGGGGAGTGGGTTACTCGTAGAGGGCGTCGGCGTAGGACAGCTGCTTGCGCAGGGTCTCCTCGGTGGGGACGTCCGGGGCCGCGTAGATATCGATGTTGTAGATCTTCGTCACGCCCGGCTGTCCGTCCTGCTTCTGCTTGCTGGCCGAGTTGAGCGCCCCTGCGTAGGAGGCGATCGTGGCGACCTGGCTGGTCACCGTGGACAGGGCGTCGTTGTCGGCGACCGTCAACGCCAGCGGCTCCGGTGCGGCGAACGCCATCAGCATCGGTGGCGGTTCGGGCGCGAAGGAGGAGGACCGATTGGCCTCGCCGCCGCTCTCCTGCACCGTGGGGGCCGTGATGGTCGGGCCCTGGAAGGTGCGGTTCAGGCTGGACAGGTCGCTGACGATCTGGGACACCGCGTTCGCCACGGTGGTCTTAGCCGTGTTCATGGCCGTGGAGATCGCCGAGGTGAAGCCGGTCAGCCTGCCGTGGGAGGCGGCCTGATCAGCGAGCCGCTTGAACTCGGTGACCGAGAGGTCGACGTTGGTCTTGACCGTCGAGACGACCTTCTTCATGTTCGTCTCGATCGTGGCCGGCGTCTGGTCGGCCGCCGCCGCTGACCTCATGTTGGTGAACAGGACCTTGAAGGCGGTGGACGTGTCGTTCACGCCGGTGACCACCGTGCCCTTGACCTTGGTCATCTGGACCTGGACGGCGGAGACGATCGTGCCGTCCCCGATCACGACACCCGACAGCGCCTTCGGCAGCTCGGAGAAGGACTGCTTGGCGTCGGTCACGCCTGCGGTCACGGTCGTGTAGATCTTGCCCATGATCGTGGAGACCTGGGTCGAGATCGTGTCCGTGGCAACCGCGTCGGCCATACCTTCCGGGAGCTTCGCGAACGCCTCGGCACCCTCACCGGCCTTCTGGCTGATGACGGCGTTCATGGCGTCGAGCTTGGCCCCCAGCTCCTCCGGAGTCTTGGAGGAGCTGATGATCTCCTGCATGACCTCGGGCAGCTTGAGGAAGTTCTGCTGAGCCTGGGTGACCCCGTCCTTGACCTTCGCGGTCATGTCCTCCAGCTCGATCCCCATGAGCTGGGCGATCTGGAGGGCCTTGGTGCGGTCCTCCATCTGGAGCAGGAAGGTCCGGAACTGCTCGGAGATCTGACCACCCTTGGTGGTGGCCTGGTCGAGCATGCCCTGCATGGTCGCGCCCATGGCCTGGACGGTCGGGTCCGTGGACGCCTGAGTGTCGGCGATCAGCTTGTCGAGCTGAGCCTTCCACTCGGTGGTGATCTGCCCGCCGTTCTCCAGCAGCTTCAGCCGCAGGTCCGCGAACTTGTCCACGAACCCCTGGTTGATGTCGGCTGCGCCGTCTTGGCCGATCTTGACCATCTGGCCGATCTTGTCGGCCCACTCCTGGTTGAGTCGGAAGATCGAGCCCACCGCGTCGGACTCGGCCATCGCCAGCGACGTGGACAGCTGCTTGGCCAGGTTGGACGCGGACTCGGCTGAGGAGTCGGCCTGGTCCACCAGGGCCTGCAAGTCCTGCTTGGTGACGGTAGAGGTTTCCTTGATCGTGCCGGACAGGATGTCCCACTTCGTGGCGACGGTGTCCAGGATCTGGCCTACGTTGGCAGCCACGTTGGTGGCCGCCGTCAGGGCCGCCGCACCCACATTGACCAGCGTCTCGGCGAGGACGGTCAGACCCTTGATCGTCTCGGGGTTGCTGATCGCGTCGGCGAAGTGCTGGACGGCCACCGCGATGGTGGCTAGGACCGAGGGGGCCATCAGGGCGAAGGCCCGGAAGACCTGCTCCAGGGCGGGTGCCATGTTCACCAGGGCGTCGGCGAAGGCTTGAGCCGCAGCGCCGTATACGTCCTTATTGGCGGAAAACGCATCAAACAGGATGGTGAAGGCTTCCCCTACCCCTTCGATCACAGAGGGCGCAATAGAGGAGAAAGCACCGATCAGTCGGGCCAGGGCAGGAAGGAAGAGGAGCATGGATTCCCCGAGGCCCTGAAAACCAGCGGCGATCTGCGGTCCTGCCACCGACAGCTCGACGAAGAATTCGCCGATGGCCTGCCCGAGGGTGCCAAGCCCGATCTTGATCTGCTCCCAGAACCCGTTGGCGTTCAGGTTCTCCATGGCGGTCGCCATGCCGGAGAGCGTGTTGGTGACGAAAGCGCTGAAACCCGAGGCCAGTGGGCCAATCGCCTGCGAGGCAGCGGCTACCGCCCGGTTCCAGGCGTCCCAGGCGGGATGTCCCTCCTTGAGTGCTTCGCCCGCCTTGGTGGCGAGATCCCCGATGGCTACCAGCATCGGCTCCAGGGAGGTCTTGAACGCCTCCTTGAAGACCGAGGTGAGTTCGGCCCACTCGTCCTTCAGGTCCTTGCTGGACTGCATGAAGCTCATGGCGATCCCGGCGAAGATCACCGGGAGGGCCAGCAGCGCTCCCGCGCCGATGACCACCGCGCCAAGGGCCAGGACAGCCGCTCCAGCTGCGACGATCACCGAACCCAGCAGCGCCGCGATTCCAGCGAGCACGACAGTCGATGCACCTAGGCTGAGCAGGCCGGATGCGACGGAGACGATCGACGTGCCGATGCCTGCGACGGCCTTGGACGCGTCCTCGCTGCCGCTGACCATCCCGCCCAGGGCGCTGACCGTGTTCGTGGCCAGACCAGCAACCCCGGAGACGACCTGAGCGACGCTCCTGCCGAGCCCTGAGAAGATCCCGGACGCCTTGCTGCCAACCTGGTTTACCTGGTTGACGGCCCCGCTCAGGGACTTCGAATCGACATCGACATCGATCTTCTTCGACTCGGTCCGAGTTAGCTCCTTGATCTTGACCAGGGCCGCCGCAGCGTCCAGGTTGACCGTGAGCTTCTTGGTCGCCGGCCTCCGGAGAGCCGCCAGCTGGGAGGCCGCCTTGCCCGTGTCCAGGTCGAGCTGGACGGAGAGATTCCGCGACTTCAAAAACGCTGTGAGCTGGGCTTCCGCCTGCGCCGTATCAAGCTCGACCTTGACCGACACAGAACGGTCGGTCAGCTCCTTCTCCAGCTCGGCCTCGAACGCGGCGAGATCCGCCGTGACCTCGATCTCGATGGACTCCTTGGACCATCGGGCCAGCTCTGCCTTCAGCTCCTTGCCGAAGTCGCTGGTGTCCGGGACCACCCGGACGCCAACCCTGCCGACTTCCTTCCGCGCGGGACTCCCCGCCATTTACAGCTCCATTCCTACCAATCTCTTGTTTGAAGGCAAGAAGACGGGTTCGGGAACTGAGGCTTAGCAGCCACCGTTCCAGTAGTAGAAGTTCTGCGATCTGCGGGAGATATTGGTTCCACAGTGAGGCATGAACGAAGGAGGCGGCTGTGGACTCCGGGACGGTTGTGGCAATCAGTGCCACCGTTATCGCTACCGCGTCCCTCGCTGTTTCGATCTATCAGTTAAGACTGGCCCGATTACACAATCGTCATACCCTCCGACCGCTTCTTCAGATAAAAGTCAAGCTTGTTGAGGGGCATCCTGCGGGTTTTGTGCTAGTCAATTCCGGCCTCGGTCCAGCTATCGTTACAGGAACTAAAACTTGGCTCGACGGCGAGATGATAGGTCCGTGGCACAGAATGACGGCGCGTAAGGCCCGCTATCCCATTACGCCTCGACCCGTAGCCTCGACGCTGGTTGACGGCAGCGTCATTCCAAGTGGTGAAACGGACTATTTGTTGAGGATGGATGCCTTCGACAGGGACAGACATGTTCAATTTAGGAAACTTATCGAACAGCGGTTGGATTTAGAGATTCGCTATGAGTCGCTCTACGGCGGAGAAGATTTTATAGTTACCACCAGGTCGGAAGGGTGGCGCTCGGCCGCACTGCTTACCGGAGAAGTATCTGATCAAGATGAGGCGAATCTTCGGACGAGCCCTCCGGCTATTAGTCCGTAGACGATTTGCGTGGCTGTGAAGCGTGATTTCTTTGGTGTCAGACACCGATCGATTTCAGACTTCTCAATCCATATCTCGGCATTGCTTCGGAACCATCTCCCCTTCCACGGCTCGGAGGAGCTCTCATCTGCCTATCCGGGGGGCAGGCGGCGGCACCTTCGACCCAGGCCCCAACACGTGCGCAGGGGCGTCCTCGCCCCTCAAACGGGCAAGCAGTGGGGTGGGCTTGGCTGGCTTGGCCGCCACCTGGACGCCAGGGCGTGGGTACGGCGGGAAGGGCTTGACCTTCTTCGGGTTCTCGGCATGTGAGGACACGTAGAGGTAGGCGAGCTCGCGGATGGCGTCATAGAGATCTGCCATTACGTAGGTGTTCCGGTCCCAGCCGGTGTACTCCGTGCCCCGAAGTGCGGACACATACGCGGAGTCGAGCGGGAGATGCCTGATGAGGGCCAGGACGAGCACGGGGGAGAGCAGCCCGCGGCGAAGGTCCAGCAGGTCCAGTTGGTAGAACCTGCGGAAGTCGGCGAGCAGCTCGTCCCCGTGACTGTCCAGCAGCTCGATCAGGCCGAGGCTTCCCCCGACTTGGCCGCCTGCATCCACGCCTCGAAGACGCGGGTCTTCATCTGCGGGGGCAGGTCAGCCAGGGACTTCTTCATCGCGTCCTTGCGGTCGGCCGCAGCCACGAGCATCGCGTCCATCGCGTCGATCTGCTCGAAGGTGTCGGTGTCCTTGTCGCCAACCACCTTCAGCAGGGTCCGCACGACCTTCAGCTCGTCCTTGTTCAGCAGCAGGATCGGGCGCAGCAAGAGGACCTTGCCGTCCTTGGCCTCGAACTCCAGGCCCTTGGCGGCCTGCTCGCGCTCAACTTCGTCGATCAGATCGGAGTACTTCAGAACAGACATGGGGGCTCCTCAACAGCACGGGAATGGTGGGAATGGCGAAGCCCCGCCGCGCGGCCATTCCCAACGCACGCGGCAGGGCTCAGTACTCGGGCGGGTTATGAGGCCGCGCCCGAGCTGGGGGTCAGGACTGGTCGATCGTGAAGTCCTCTTCGGCGCTCTCGCCGAAGTTGGTCTCCACACGGACCTGGACCGGAAGGTCGCCGGTCTCCACCGGGTCGGGCACCGTGACGGTGACCTGAGTGCCGGTCGGGGTGGTGATGGGGTTCACACCCTCGTAGATGCCGAACCAGACGGTCAGAGGCGCGTTCAGGTTGGTGCCGGTGAGCTGGACCTGCGTGCCCGGGGCAGCGGTGGCCGGCGTCACGGCGGTGAGGGTCGGCGGGTTGATCTCCCCGGCCTTGCCCCACATGACGGGGGAGATCTCGCCCAGGCCGTTGGTGCCGCCCAGGACGGTTGCGGTGACGGGCATCTCGGTCAGCGCTGCGGGGTCGTAGGTGACACCCTCAGCGCCGATCATGGAGGCCCGCTCGTAGTACTCGACCACGTGACGGTCGCCGTCCACGGCGACGATCAGCATGGCCTTGGTCTGCGAGGCCGGGACGGTCGGGATGATGAACGAGCCGTCCGCCGCGACGTCGCCGCCGCCGTAGTACAGCTTGTAGGTGTCGAGGGTGAAGTCGGCCAGAGCCAGCGTCAGCGTGTAGATGCGCGGCGGGTTGGTGGTCCGAAGTGCCGGATTTTGCCACGTCCCCAAAACTTCCGCGTCGTCACCTGCGGATTCGTGGGCGATCCCGTTTTCCAGCGACGTGTTACCGATGCTGGCCCAGCTGGTGCCGATGCTCTCGCGCAGCGTGCGCAGGTTGCGGATGTCCAGCGGAAGGGTCGGCTTCGGGGTGCCCTCGGGGGCGACGAAGACGTAACCGGTGGCCGGAACGAGCACCGGGTCCTTGGTCAGATAAGTGGGCGGCAAGGCTACCAATCTCCTATATGCAGGCAGGGGGATAGGAAGAAGAAAGAAGTGGTGCAGGCCCGTCAGCGGAGCGGGCGAAGGGAGATCTGGTAGGTCCCCTGGAACATGTAGGTGTCGCCGTGCTTGCTGCTGAGGCCGTCGTAGATCAGCGACGGGGCGTTGACCTCGCGGAAGCCGAACAGGTAGCCCGACCCCTCGTCGTCCGCGTAGCGGAACCCGTCCCGGCTGGCCTGGACAAGGCTGGCTGCGGCCCGCCGAGCCAGAGCTGAGGCTTCTCCCCGGCTGAGCGCGAACGCTTCGGTCTCGAAGTAGACCGACGAGAACAGGTGGGGGGATCGGGAAGCCCCGCCCGGCGTGGCGCGGGCCACGATGAACGCCAGCTTGTCCCAGCCCTTGGGGGCCTGGCTGAAGACGCGGGAACGGCCGGTGTCCAGCAGATCCGGCATGTAGTGCTCAAGCGCAGCGATGATCGCCTTCTCGGGGTCAGGGATCATCCCATCTCCGCGATCGTGCGCTCAATCACGTGGCTGCCGGGGACCGGCTCTCCCGACCAGTTGTTGAGGTGGCCGAAGTTGTAGCCGATCGCGCCGTCGTCCTTGATGCCGAAGAAGGCGTCCTTGGCCAGCACGTCGACCCGTACGCTCGCGGCCATCGCCCCGGTGTCCTTGGCGATCTTCTTGCGCAGCAGCTTCGCGCCCTTGTGGGCGGTAGAGATTACTTCTTTATGCACGCCCGGTAGCCCGGCTACGATCTCGGCGATGTCGGGGCGGATGTAGTAGCTCACACATCCCCCTTCAACTCGCACAGAACAGTGACATAGGAGACGCGGCGGGTTAACCAGCGCCTGGGGGCCTGGGCCACCGTCCAGATCTGGCCCTGGGCCTCGACCTCAGTCCATTGGTCAAGCTCGGCCGCGAGCTGGGGGAGCCACTTGATGATGATCGTGACGCGGGCGGTGTCGGCGAAGCCCTGAGATGCAAATCTCATGTTGGCCGCCCAGCCAGCGCCCGCATATCCGGTCGGGATCACGAACGCCTTGACCGTGCGGATGACGTTCCCGGGGACCGGGCTCTGCCCGCCGCCGTATCCGTCGTTCACCCAGTTGGTTCTGAAGATCTTCACCGTCTCCGGTGCCCTGTCGAGGATCACGCAGCGTCCTCCTCGGGTGGAGGCGGAACCAGGTGGCTGATGATCTGAATCGAGCCGATCCCCGACCGCTTGCGGAAGCGCCGAAGCTCGGCCTTGGCATCCGGCGAGAGCACGACCACAGCGCCGCCGTAGGCGTAGGTGGTGGACAGGTCGCCGACGCGGTCACCCGCGACACCTGGGTCGGTGTTGAGGTTCCTGATTACCTCAAGGCACGCGATGGCCTTCACGGCGGCCGGGGCCGCGACGGTGTCGTACGAACGGCCCAGGAAGGACTCCACCAGCGCGGTTACGTCGGTGATGTAGACGCTGACCTGATCCAGCCGCTCGTCCTCGAAAACCTGACCGGTCCGCTTCTCGATGTCGTCGACCGACATCAGCATGGAAGCTCCAATCGAGCAGCGGAAAAGCCCCCGGCACGAAAGACCGGGGGCTCAACCAGAGGGGGAGGGATCAGCCGCCAGACGGGGCGGGGCGGCCCACGACGATCTCCTGCGGGGCGATGACCTTGGCGTCGTAGTGGACACGGGTCTTGACGGCCTGGGTGAACTTGGCCTCAGGCTCGTACGCCTTCATGTCGATGTTCGGGATGACCGCCGCGACGCTGCCAGCAGTGCCGAGGATCATGTCTACGGAGCTGGCAGCGGTGTGCGTCGGGCCAACGAGGGCCTGCTTGCCCTTTCGGGCCACGCGCGCACCCACGGTGTTGTTGACAACGACCGGGACACCAAGGATGGAGCCGATGAAGCCAGTCACCATGATCGGGGTGCCGCCCCAGTGGCTCGCGTCGATGAACTCCTTGAGCTTCAGGATCTCGGCCTTGACCGAGGTCCCGATGACTAGGAAGCGCTCACCCTCGGCGTTGACGTCGTCCAGCAGCGCGATCATGTCGACGAGCTGGTTGTAGCGGGCCTGCGTACCGGTACCCAGCACGACCGACTCGACCAGGCCGTGCAGCGCGGCAGTGCCGCCGTCGGAGTTGGCGTCCTTACCCAGACCGGAGTTGGTCGCGGTCTCAATCGACGCCTGGACGATCGCGGTGGCGACCAGCGAGTCCAGCGCGATGGCGGTCCGACGCGCACGCTGGCGGACCAGCTCGCTCATCAGGTCGATGCCCTGCTTGGTCTGGAGGGCGTGCAGCGAATCCACCTCGAAGTGGAAGCTGGAACCCTTGGCGACCTGCATCTTGACGTACTCCAGCGCGGCCCGGTCAGCCGTGCCGATGCTGCCATAGGCCGGCACCACACCCTTGTCAGCGACGGTGTCCTGGAAGTGGGGAATCCTGATGGTGTCCCCCTCCTTCCTGAACTCACCTTCGTACGTGTTCGTGCCGAAAAGGCTGCCGAGGACAAGCCTGTCCTCGGTGTCCGTGAGCAGCTGCGAAGTCCAGACTTCGGGGATGAAGACACCAGCGGTGCCATTGGTCAGCCTCGTACCCGCATCGGTGTAGAGGCCATCGACGAATGCCAAGGGAAATCCTTAGTTCTGGGCATACGAAAGGCCCCCGGCGCTGTGCCGAGGGCCCGGTATACGGGGGGTCAGATTTGGCCGCGCAACAGCGCGTCCAGGCGCCCTTCCTTGCGGGCCGCTGCGACCTCGCGAGGACTCATGCCGCGGACCTGCTCTCGGGTGAGCTGTCCTGCGGTGCCAGAGCCCTGCGGGCCGAAGCCCAGGCCCTGCGCGAACTTGGGCTCCTTCGGGGCGGACGAAGAGAGCTGGGAGACGAATGCGCTGATCGCGGCTTCGTCGATCTCGCCGTTGGCGAGGAACTTGGAGATGTCGAGCACACCCTTCACAGGCGTGAGATCCACGCCGGCGCGTGCAGCGGCGACGTCGAGCTTGTCCTGAGCACGCTGCTCAGCGATGGACGACAGGGCCTCCTGGCGGCCCGACTCCTTGGCCTCCGCGACGGCCCTCTCGGCGTCGGTCATACCGGCCTTGTTCAGCCTGTCCAGCTCGCCAGTCGCCTTCTTCCAGTTGGCTTCGTGCTGGCGGCTGAAGTGCTGCCACTTCTCGGCCTCGGCCTTCCAGTCCTTCTCGCCACTACCAACCTCTTGGTTGGGGGCAGCAGAAGTCGCGCCCTGCATGGGCGGGGTGGTCTGGTCGGCGGGAGGGGTGATCTGGTCTGCCATCGGGTCCTTCTCCATGTCGGATTGGGGGCATACAAAAAGCCCGCGCCATGTCAGCTCGGGCTCGAAAGGTTTTGGTTACGCTGCGGCCTTCTGCCGCTCCACCGAGGCCACCTTGTCGCTGGCGGTCTTCGGCTTGGCCTCGCCGCGAGCGCTCTGCTGCGGCCTGCTGGCTCCGGGCTGCTGACCGTTCAGGCCGAGCATGTCGCTCAGGCCGTACTTGTCGGCAAGCTCCTTGGCCCGCTTCATCTCCTCTTCGCGCATACCGTCGAAGCGGAGAATCTGCGTGGGCGTGTAGCCGTACTCCTCTTGGAGCTGACGATCCGGAACACCTAGTTCCTTCATCTTCAGCAGGGAGTCGGCGAGCTGCGCCTTGCTGCGGTACTCCGGGTCGGCCCAGATGACCTCTGCGCTGTACGCCTTGGCGCGGCGCATGTCGCCCTTGACCAAGAACGCAAGCCGGAGAGCTTCCTCCCAGGACTCGCCGAAGTGCAGCATTCTCTCCCTCGCCTTAGCGACGAGCCCTGCTTCAGCGGCGGTGATGGACTCGCCCGAGGGCGCCTGACCACCGTTGAGCAGGAAGTAGTGGAACGGGACCCTGGACTGGCTGGCCATGTGCTGGACCAGCATGTCGATCAGGACCACGTAGTTCTTGAGGTCGGCCGCAGCGAACTGGCCCCACTTGGCCTCGGGGTTGTCCAAGGTCAAGATGCGGTCGATGTACGCCTTCACGGCCTGCGCCCGCGCCGCAGCCTCTTCGGCCGGCGTCGCGTCCTCGGGAAGCTGTTCGACGCCGCTGATCACGCGCTGCGGGAAAGCTGCGAACTCCGAGGCCACCAGCGCGTCAGCCGCCACCTTATTGATGGCGTCCTGGACGGGGATGATCGAAGCCAGCTCCGAGAACGGCGTCTGCTTGAGCCGGGTCCTGTTCAGTAGCGGGATGTGCGGGATCTCGCCGAGCGTGTTGGGCCGGTCCTTGGGCTCAGCCCACTTCCGGTCCTCACCCTCCCGCGTGGAGGTGTGGATGGTCTTCCGCGTCCACAAGGAGACGTGCTCGGTGCCCCAGTCATCCGTGTACTGCTTCATGCTGGCGATGCGCTTGGTACGGCTGCCCGGCTCGTACTGGACCACGACATCCTCGCCCGACTCGGGGACCATCGTCGGCTGGTCGTCCTCATCGCCCCACACACCGATGAAGGCCGCACCGCCCATCAGGGCGTCGATGTGGGCCGCGTTGCTCTCGGCGTCCATCCGGTTGAACTGCCAGATGTCGGAGGCGTCCTTGTCGGCCTGCTCCTCCGGGCCCATCCGGAAGCCCTGAATCCGCAACCTCTCGGAGATGCTGTCCACGATCAAGGGGCAAAAGTTGTCCCGCCAGCCGATGAACAAGTCTCCGAAGATCTCGGAGAACTTGGTCTGCGCGTAACTGAGGACCCTGTTCTCGGAGTCGTAGTAGGTGGCGTACTTCCGGATCTCGGCCCGCTGTCGGCCGAGCTTGCCTTCCAGCCAGAAGATCCATTCGAGTGGCGTCTCTGGGCGGTTCAAAGACCAACCCTCCTTAGTAGGTACGTAGCCGGGCGCGACGGCGCACTCGCATGCGTCCGTCAGCGATGGCCTCGGCTCGCGCCTCGTAGGCCAAGACAGCCGCGATGGCGGCGTCGATCTTCTTGCGGGACTTCTTGGACTCCTTGCGGATCAGATGTCCCTGCGGGACCTCGTAGGTGACCGCGTTAGAGATGTGCCGGGCCAGGTCGGGGTTGCCGTCATGGCAGATGTCCTCGGCCAGATGCGCTGCGGTGTGCAGCCGCTCGACGGCGTCGCTCATCTGCTTGGCTCGGGCCGGGCTGAATTCAAAGACGATGTCCCGGTTGTCCCGGTCCTTCTCCTTGAAGTCGAGAGCCCACGTTCCGACGACGTTCTGCCAGTACGAGGGGTCGGCGTAGACCCACTCCACGCGGTAAGTCGTCTGCGCCTCGCGCATCCGCTTGTCCACCAGGAGGGTGTCCACCTGCCAATCGGCCGCGTTCTTGGAGAACTTCGGGTCGGGCTGCTCGTCCAGGTGGATCATGAACAGCTTGCCGTCACGCAGACGGCAGCCCACGATCGCTGTGCTGTCGCTGTAGAGCGAGCCGTCGAACCCGATGGCGATCTGGTCGCCCGCCTTGATCGGGTCGGTGTCGTCGGCCAGGCCATCCCAGATGGGCTTGGCCATCCAGGCGTCCGCAGACTCCTGGATCTTGTTCAGGTAGAAGCGGTAAGCCTGCGCCTGACTCGTACGCGGGTCCTGAATCGCATCGATCAAGCCCTGGATGTCCACCCAGTGCGAGTCGCCGTACGCCTGCTTCAAGCCCAGCTCGACGGCCTCAAGGTCGTTGAGGTCGATCTCGTCGGACTCAGCCTCAACGCAGTCGTAGAGCAGCTTGCCGTTCGGCTTCTTCTGGAACGCCTCGTAGGTGCGCTGCGCGACCGAGTCCTCGTTAGGGTTGAAGGCGTTGGTGGACTCCACCATGCGCGAGCCCGAACCGGCCGTCTTGCGGACGTTACGGTCAAGCGTCTCGAAGACAGTCGTGCCGCCGTTGCTCGGAATCCAGTGGTGCGTCTCGTCGCCCACCACGAAGGTGGGCCGTGCACCCTCCAGGGTGCGGCTGGAGCTGGTCACCGGCTCGATACGCCCCGGGCGGCCGGAGCGGAACTGAATCCGCTCCTTGCCGATCTCAAGGTCGTACTCAAACTCGGCCGGCGAGTTCGCCAGCATCCCCCGGATCATGTCCCGCGTGTTCGCGGTCTGGTCGATCGAGGTAGCCGCGATCTGCACCAACGGCAGGCCCACCCGCTTCCCAACTGGGAAGCCGTTCTCGTCGAAATGCGAGAACCGGGCCGGGCCGATGAACTCGATAATCGCCAAGGCGGCCAGGACCGGCGTTTTCCCCCAGCCCTTCGAGCGCCGAAGGCACGCGGTGCTGTACAGCCACTTGCCCCGGGAGTCAATCGCGTACAGCCAGAGGATGAAGCGCTTCTGCTCGACGGTGAACTGCCAGGGCTCTCCGGCGTTCTCGCCGTCCGGCTGGACGATGTACGTCTCGGCCCAGCGGAGGATCTGGTAGCCCAAGCTGCGCGTCGGGTGGGGGACGCCCTCTCTGAGGTTGCCTGTTTGCACAGGCATCACCCCCCAGGTGCCAATGGCACTACGATCTGTAATTTGTGACGGAGTTTGTGACAGGCGATCGAGCCGACGGTCTTGTCAGAGTTGAGGTGGTTACTCACGCCTGGACGGGTGTGCCGAAACTCACTGAGGTGGCCAATATGCTGCTGACCTTGGATCGCACCTCTGACACAGTCGGTATGGCTCTGCTCGTCAAGCGAGCTGGTGTGAGCGGATGGCGGGACAGACGCGACCACCGACGTGTCGCGGAGCGCCAGCTTGAGGAGCAAATCAAGCAGAGGGAACTCGGTATACGTGTTGACCGTCTGTATTTGAACTCGCCATTGACGGTTGAATTGATCGCGTCAGGCACCCTGGGCGCGGGTGTCCTCACTGCGTTCGTGTACCTCTTCAAGAACCCGGACAAGCTCGGAGAGTGGTGGCCGAAGCTCCAGACCTCCTGGTACAACGGGCGCGCCGAGGCTGTGAAGGCCAAGAAGGCGTACGAGATGCTGCGTCAAGCCCAGACAGAGATAGACGTGTACGCGGATCCCCCACAGGTGTACGCGGATCCCCCACACATGCCCCAGCAAGAGATCTGATCACGAACCCCCGAGCTGCCCGTTTGCAACGGACACCACCCCCCGGCCCTCGGGGCACTACGATTTGGAATTTATGACGGTGTTAGGTGTGGCCGAGCAGACTCGTACTGGCAGCAGGCTTGAAGTGGTCGTCATGAGTCCAGACCAGAACTATGCGGACCCGATATTCGATTCGGATGAGGCACTGGAAGAGGCAGAGGCAAACGAGCTGCACCACATACGGTGGGAAGCTTCGCCGCTGGAGAACGTCGCGCGCGTGGTAATGGCCGTTTACGACTTCGTTGATGCGGTGCGGAGGGCACACCTGGTGCGGGCAGCGAGCCCAGACCTTGTGAGTGGTGACGTGGAGATAGAGCTGATGCGTCAACCTAAGTCGTCGGCCCGCGACTTGACGGTGGTCCGGATATCGATGGAATCCCCACTCACGTTGGAGCTGCTTGTGACCGGGGCGGGGGTTGCCTCGACTGCGGTGTATCTCTTTAGGAATCCAGACAAGATCGGAGAGTGGATTCCGAAGCTACAGGCAGGCTGGTATCGGGGCCGCGTCGAAGCAGAGAGGGCAAAGAGGGCTTACATAAGGTTGCGAGGTTCCAGAACGACAATGCGTGAGCTGGAGTAGCTCACGCACCCCCAAGGCTCTTGTAAAGCTCGAAGTCGGCGACCTTCTCGGGCAGGGTGTCTGGCTTGCCCTCGTCCTTCTTGGGCTCGGCCTTGTTCATCCGCAGGCGCATCCGGTCGGTGACCGTCGCACCCAGGAGCGATTCGTTCTGTCGGATCTCGGCCAGGGCGTTGTGGCCTGGCCGGCGGAAGTACGCTTCGACGAGCGGGGCGAGCATTTGGAGCCGCTGCCAGTCCGTGGCCCGGAAGGACTCGGACTGTTCGGAGTCCACCCACGTGTCCCACCAGCGCTGCGTGGCGACGCTGTAGCCGTCGCGCTTGAACAGCTTCTTCACCCGGTCGGGGACATCCTCGTCGCCTTCCAGATGGCTCAGGTCCACGGCGTTACGCCGGACTGCGTTCTCCTTGGGGGCAGGCCCGCGACCTGCCATCAGGACTCCCTGGTGAACCTGTACCGACCGGCACGGGCGGCGTACACCGGCTCGACCGGGTACTCGACGATCTCAACGTCCTGAGACTCCGCGGACGGCTCATCGGCCGGCTTGGTGTGCTTGGCCATGTACAACCTCCTGTGAAGAAGAAAGAAGAAGTGGTGTGCGGAACCCGCCCTCGCGCACGCCGTGCCAACACCCACCGGCCCAAGGCGCGGTTTGTGTGCTGACCGCCCATCGGGGACTTACGAGGCCCCGCCGTCGCTGGCGATCTCGCGCCAGCAGAAGAAGTTGCCGACACACGCTTCGGGCAGGCAGGAGGCGTTCAGGTCCTCCCAGCGCTTACAGCCGAGTGCGTCGGTGTCGGACTTGTCCAAGTCGTGGGCCAGGTCGCTGTAGGCGACCTCCGGGATGGTCTCGGTGCCCACGGGGGCGGTAGCGCCCTGGAGGAAGCAAGGAGTCACACAGGAGCCGCAGTAGCCCTGGCAGCCGGAAGTGGTCATCGGCGTCTCAACCTCCCTCGTGCAGCCTCTTGGCGAGACTTGGTGTCATGGCAGGCATCGCAGATGCAGGCCAGGTTGCTCATGTCCCAGGTGCCGTGTTCGGCGATAGGGACGATGTGGTCCACTGCCCGGCCGGGCCGCCCGCAGACGTAGCAGCGCTCACGGTCTCGGAACCGCACTCGGCGGATCAGGGACGCGGCGTTCTTGGGCCGCGTCTGGTTGCGGGCGCTGGTGACCGTCCAGGGCACGTAGTGCTTCTGGCACCGGCCCTTGGTGGTGGCCGGGTTACGGCAGCCTGTCTCCAGGCACTTCGAGGGTGCCTTGGGCATGGCGAACCACCCCCAAGGAGCTGTAGTCGTAGTGGGGTTGGGGGAGGGGTAACCGGTGGGGCCCTCAGGCCCGGGGGACTATCTAGGATCGCCAGGAGGCGATCCAGTAATCGGTTGTTCTAGTAGGGCCCTGAAGGGCCCTTAGAAGTAGTTAAGTCCCTGGTTAGAGGCTCTTTAAGGAGCCTCTTGTTAACCCGGTAACCCCATCCCCCTACCCCCTTCCCCACAGCTATCTGTCGGACTTTGCCGGAAAGGTCCGGGGACGAGAAAAAGGGGGAGGCCGGAGCCTCCCTCTCTAGATCATCTACCTGCGGTGTTGTGGGCTGCGTCGAGCTTCGTCGCTCGCCTTCATGGCGTCGGCGAGGACCTTCTGCTGGGTCGCCAGGTAGTCCGCCATCGCCGACTCGGACATCCCAGCGGAGGCCGTGAGGAAGCCCGGATCGACAGAGTTGGACAGTGCGTCTACGAGACGAGCCTGAAGGTCAGCGGGAAGGTGCAAGTCCAGCTCAGGCACCTTCCGGCCGGTCCCGACATACATCCGGACCCCGATCTTCTTCAGCAGGGCGCAGCGGTCCTCCAGCTTGGGGTGGGCGGCCCAGTACTCACTGAAGGTCTCCCCGGTACCCTCCTCGATCCACCGGCTGGGGATGACGGGAAGTGCCTCCAGGGCGTGAAGGTTCTCCTCGTGAGCCTCCATCGCCCTGAGGACGGCAGTTGCCGCAACGCTGCCGGGCTTCAGGACGGCCAGGCTCCCCGAGAGGTTGTCCAGGGCCTCCCGGAGTTCCTGGATGTCCGCAGTACGGTCAGAGCCCGGGACATAGGTCTTGAAGGAGATCTCCAGGTCTCCTGCGGTGGTCAGGAACATCTCCTCCAGGGCCTCTTCGAGGAGTGCGCGCTTCCATGATCGGGCGAAAGCGCACTTCTGCCGAATGGAGACCGACCGGCACAGCATGTAGGGGACCTGGGGACCGTCTTTCCGCTCCCGAGCGGAGTTGGTGTAGTACACCATCCCGCACATGCAGTAGAAGATCCCGACCAGCGGGTGAACGGCCCGGTTCGGGCCTCGGTAGGGCTTGGCCCTGTGGTCCAGGAACTGCTGAAGAAGGGCGAACTCCTCCCGGCTGAGAATGGGGTCGGCCCACTGCACGGGCAGGCCGTTCTTTTTCAGGACACCCTTCTTGGTGTTGGCGTGGCCCATGAGGGCCGGGTTGCGCAGCATCTCCCGAGCGCTGGTGGTGCTCCACTGGGTTCCGCGAAGCGTCTGCACGCGATCTTCACGGTCCTCCAAGGCGTTGACGTGCCGCTGGTATTCCTGCGGCGTGAGGATGCCCCGGCTGTTCCAGTCGTCTATGACCTGGCCCACCGTGTGGTCGAGGTGGATCAGGCGGTCGTAGAACTCCCGCACCAGGGCACTGGTGACGGGGTCGATCTGGAGTCGCCACCGCTTGGCCCCGTTGTGCTCGAACCGGACGGACCGGTAGCCGAAGGGCCACGTACCTCCGGGCCAGAGCATCTCGTCCCGGAAGTACTTCGTCTGGTTCAGGCGCTTGTCCTGGATGGTCTTGCGGTAGTTCGCGGCCTGCGTCGCCTTGATGTTGGCGATCATCCGCCCGTTGGGGGTGCTGAGATCGAAGGAGGGGTCGTCGAGAACGATGACGGTCTTGTTGTTGTTCAGGACCCAGCCGACGAAGGCGGCCCAGTGGAGGTCGTCGCGGGTGATGCGGTCCTGCTCGGTGACCATCATGGCGTCCCACTCGTGGACCAGCGGCTCTCGGAGCCACTTGCCGAGGGAGGGACGTTTGTCCAGGTTGACCGCGCCGGAGACTGTGGCGTCCTCGACCCACCCGCCTACCGTGTGGCCGCCCTCCAGGATGGCCTTGGTGAGTGCGGCGTCCTGGCGCTCCAGTGCCGAGGATTGCTCGGTGTCCCGACTGATGCGCTTAACTGCCAGAATGCGCACGTGTGTCCTCCTTGTCCCGTTTGAGCATGTTAGGGGTAAGGAGCGTCCTGGAGAACCCATTTTCCGAGGTTTCCGGGTTCATCCAGGAGCTGTTCGTCGGGGCCGAGCGGGGGCGCGCGTTCGGGATGCAGGGGGCGGTGGTCGGGCTGTCGACGGCGGTGGGGCCGCTGCTCGGCGGGGTGCTGATCCAGGTGTTCGGGGCGGCGGACGGGTGGCGGTGGGTGTTCTACGTGAACCTGCCGATCGGGCTGGCCGCGCTGGTGCTGGCGCGGCGGCTGCTTCCCGCGCGTCACCCGGTCGCGAAACCGGCCGCCGAGGCGAGGCAGCGCGGGTTCGACCCGGTGGGGACCCTGGTGCTCGGCACGGCCGTGATGCTGATCCTGCTGCCCTTCCTGCAGGAACGTTTGTGGCCAGGCTGGCAGAAATGGCTGCTCGAACCCGTGGGGCTGCTGCTGATCGTGGTGTTCGCGCGCTGGGAGCGCCGCGCCGCGAAAGGGATCGAGCCGCTGGTCCACATGGACCTGTTCCGCATTCGCGAGTACCGGCTCGGCGCGCTGCTCTCGCTGAGCTACTTCGCCGGATTCACCGCGATCTTCTTCACCTTCACGCTCTTCCTGCAGAACGGGCTGCACTACACGGCGCTGCTCGCGGGCGTCGCCTCGACCCCGTTCGCGCTCGGTTCCGCGCTCTCGGCGGCCGTCGGCGGCCGGCTGGTGCTCCGGTTAGGCCGGGCCATGGTCGCGTGCGGGCTGCTCATGGTGGCGGCGGGCCTGCTGGGCACGATGCTGGCCGTGCACCAGGTGCCCGGCCCGCACGTGGGCTGGGCGACGGCGGGCCCGCTCCTGCTGGCGGGCCTGGGCAGCGGCCTGGTGATCACGCCGAACCAGACGCTGACGCTCAGCCAGGTGCCGGTGATCCGCGCGGGCAGCGCGGGCGGCGTGCTGCAGACCGGCCAGCGGATCGGCGGCGCGGCGGGCATCGCCACCGTCGGCGCGGTGTTCTTCGCCCACCTCGCCGGCTCCGGCGGCGATTGGGCGGCCGCGTTCCAGCTCGGCATGCTGACCTCGACGATGTTCGTGCTGGCCGCCCTCCTGGTGGCCCTTTACGACCTGTTCGGCCCCGGTTCTCTCTAGCATTCAGCTATGAAGCGATTAGCGTTCCAGGTGGCGGTGGGGCTGAGCGTGCTGGCGATCGCGCCCATGACCTGGGCGTGGCTGGTGAGCTCGCCGTACCGGACGGACGCGGTCACCGCCGGCTGGGTCGAGCGCGTGCCCGCCGCGCCGGTGGCGCTGGTGCTCGGCGCGGGCGTCAGGAACGACCAGCCGACGCCGATGCTGGGCTCCCGGCTCGACATCGCCACCACGCTGTACGCCCAGGGCAAGATCAAGGCCATCCTCGTCTCCGGCGACAACCACATCAAGGCGTACGACGAGCCGACCATCATGCGCGACTACCTGATCGCCAAAGGCGTGCCCAAGGACAAGATCGTGCTCGACTACGCGGGCTTCGACACCTGGGACTCCTGCGTCCGCGCGAAGAAGATCTTCGGGGCGAGCGCGGTGACGGTCGTCACCCAGAGTTTCCACCTGCCCCGGGCGGTGACCCTGTGCCGGACCGCGGGCCTGGAGGCGTACGGCGTGGGCGACGATTCCTCCCAGGCGTTCCGCGGCACCACCTACGTCTACGCGGCCCGCGAGTTCTTCGCCTCAGGCAAGGGCTTCCTGGACGCCGTCATCCTGCGCTCGGACCCCCAGTTCCTCGGCCGCTACGAAACCTCGCTGGACCAGGCGATCGCGTCTGGGTGAGGGCCTGGCCCAGCGCGTACGTCCGCGGCGTCGTCAGCGCGGTGAGGCCCAGGCGCTCGTGCGCGGCGAGGGCGCGCTCCGCGTGGTCGCGGGCCCGATCGCGGTCGCCGAGCACGTCGGCCAGGTCGGCCAGGATCTGGTGGGTCGCGCCCCAGCAGACGACCTGGCTGCCCATCACCACCAGCTCGTCGGCGTGCGGCAGCAGCCGCTCGTACATGACCTCGGGGTCGGGCGCGCCGAGCCGGGCGGCGACCATGCCCCAGCCCGCCGTGACGAAGCGGGTGCTCCAGTCGGAGGGCTGCCAGCCCGCCCAGCGCCCGGTCAGCCGCCGGGCCGCGGCCTCGTCACCGGCATCGACGGTGGCCAGCACGGCGAGCGGCCGCATCGGCGCGTGCACCGGGAGCTCGGCGGTGGCCACCAGGCCGGCGGCCATCTCCCCGGCCTGGCCCCGCGCCCGGCGGCTGGTGAACAGGGTGGCCAGCCGGCAGTCTTCCAGCCCCCACATGGTGGTCCGGCTCAGGTGCCGGCCGTATTCGCCGGTGAGCCGCTCCGACTCGGCCCACTCCCCGGCCATCGCGGCCCGGGTGGACTCGGCCAGCCACACCATGGCCACCAGATCGGGCTGGTGCACCTCGGCGGTCAGGCGGCGGCACCGGGCCAGCTCCACGTGCCATTCGGCCACCTCCGCGAGTTCCAGCAGCGCCGTCATGCGCATGATCCGGGCGACCAGCTCGGCGGACCGGGTGAGCCCGGGGAGGGCGATCATCTCCTCGGCCGCGGCCAGCCGGTCGCGTCCGCCGCCGGGCACCCAGGCGGCGTTGATGTAGTTGTTCAGGGTTCTGGCCCGCAGCGCGACATCGCCATTCTGCCGGGCGATCTCGACGGCCGCGGCGGCGTGGCGTTCGCCTTCGGCGCGGCGCGGGCTGTAGTGCAGTTCGAGGCTGAGCGTGCCGAGCAGCGCGGCCCGCTGCTCGGCCGGCAGCTCCCCGGCCAGCAGGTCCTCCAGGACGGCCACCATACGGTCGTCGACCGTGCCGTAGGAGCGCCAGTTCCACACCGTCACCCCGCCGAACACCATCGCGGCCTCGGCCATCGCGGTCCGGTCGCCGATCCCGGCGGCCAGGTCGATGGCCTCGGCCAGGGTGGCGTGCGCGCCGATGACGTCGCCGGTCGCCCGGCGGGCCCGGCCCAGTTCGATCAGCAGCGCGCAGCGTTCGGCCGGGTCCCCGGGCCCGTACGCGGCGAGCGCCTGCTGCCACAGCTCGACCGCCTCGTCGAAGGCCAGCTGAGCGGTGGCCTGCCGGGCGGCCCGCGCCGCGTAGGAGACCGCCCTGGCCGCCCCGCCGACCCGGGCGGCCAGGGCGAAATGGTGGGCGAGCACCGGCAGCGGGGCGGACTCGCCGCCGGTCGACTCCAGCGCCTCACCCGCCCGCAGGTGCAGCCTGGCCTTCGCCAGCCGGTCCAGCCCGGCGTACAGCGCGTCGCAGACCAGCACGTGCGAGAACCGGTAGTCGAAACCGTCGGGCGTCTCGGTCAGCAGGCCGGTGGCCACGGCCGGCGCCAGCCGCGCCATCACGTCCTCGGCCGGGATGGCCGCCGCCGCCGCCGCGAGCACGTCAAGCCGGACGTCCCGCCCGAGCACGGAGGCGGTCCTGAGCAGGTCCTGGGTGGGTTCGGGTAGCCGGGCCACCCGCCGGGAGATCACGTCGCGGACCGTTTCCGGCACCTGGTCGAGGCGCTCGCCGTCCAGCAGGCGCAGCAGTTCGCCCAGATAGAAGGGGTTGCCGCCGGTCCGCCGGTAGAGCGCCGCGGCCAGGGCGGGGTCGGCGCCGCCCAGGTAGGCGGCCACGTCGCGCGGGCTGAACGGGGCCAGCCGGAGGCGTTCCGTGCCGGGTTCGCGGGCCAGCGCGGCCAGCGTGTCGGCCAGCTGCTCCGGTTCGCGGCCGGGTTCCGGGCGGAGCGTGGCCAGCACCAGCATCGGCCTGCGGTGCAGTTCCCTGGCGGCATACCTGAGCAGCCGCAGCGAGGCGGCGTCGGCCGAGTGCAGGTCGTCCAGGACGACCATGACGGGCTCGGCGGCGAGCGTGCCGAGCACCCGCTCGTGCAGGTCGAACAGGGCCACGTCAGGGTCGGCCGCCGGGTCGCCGGAGCCGGAGGTGAGCCGCCTGACCGTGTCGGCGGCCCGCTCGCCGAGCTCGCGCAGGGCCTGCAGCCAGGGCCAGAACGCGGGCGCCGCGTCGGCCTCCACGCAGCGCCCCCACACCACGCGCACCCCGGCCGCGTCGGCGGCGGCCTGCGCCAGCCGGGTCTTGCCGATGCCGGCCTCCCCGGCGACCAGCAGCACACCGCCCTGGCCGCGGGCGGCCTCCGCCAGCCGGTCGGCGATCCGGCGCAGCTGGGCTTCCCTGGCGATCAGGCCGGCGGTGACGGCCTTCGGCGGCGGCTGCGCCTCCAAGGTCACCGACTGGTCGAAGACCGCCTGCTCCACCCGGCGCAGCTCAGGACCCGGCTCCAGGCCGAGGTCCTCGGCCAGCCGCGCCCGCGCCCGCCGCAGCGCGGCCAGCGCGTCGGCTTGCCGCCCGGCCCGGTACAGCGCCATCGCCAGCAGGCCCCACAGCCGTTCCCGATAGGGGTGCGCCTCGACCAGGCGCTCCAGGTCGGCGATCGACGAACCGGTGTCGCCGAGGGCCAGCCGCGCCTCGAACCGGTCCTCGGTCGCCGAGGCCTGCAGTTCGGTCATCCGGGCGATCACCGGCTGGGCGAAGCCGTAGGCGGAGAATTCGGCCAGCGGTTCGCCGCGCCAGGTGGCCAGCGCGCGGTCCAGGGCGTCCAGCGCCTCGCCGTACGCCTTGCGGGACAGGGCCTGGCGGCCCTGCTCGACCCCGGCGGTGAAACGGACCAGATCGATCTGTTCCGGTTCGACCGCGAGCAGGTAGCCGGGCTCGCGGGTCAGCAGGATCGCCGGCGGGGTCCGCGGGGCGCGGCCGGGTTCCAGCACGCGGCGCAGGTGCGAGATGTACGCCTGGAGCGTTCCGACCGCGCTGGAGGGAACCGTGTCCGCCCACAGTTCGTCGATGAGCCGGTCCATGGACACGATCCGCCCGGGCTCCAACGCCAGCAGGGCCAGCACCGCGCGCTGCTTGCGGGGCCCCAGATCGAGGCGTTCGCCGTCGGCCCTCCCCACCTCAAAAGGGCCGAAAAGTTGGAACTCCAGCGGATTCATGGATGAAGCGTACGGCCGGTCGCGAACGGCTTGGAAGTGGCTTGGACCGTGTCCAAGCCGCCTCCAGGAAGCCTACAAACGCCTCCACGCACCCTGAAGTCACACAAAAGACCTTTCAGGGGAGAACCATGAACGACTTCAGCGCCCTCCGGTCCGACCTGCGCCGTGTCGTGCGCGGGCGGGTGTTCGTCAGCGGCGACTCCGGCTTCGACGACGCGCGGGCGCCCTGGGACTCGGCGGTCGAGCAGCGGGTCAAGGCGGTCGTCGAGGTGGCCGACGCCGCCGACGTGGCCGCGCTGGTCGGATACGCCCGCGAGGCCGGGATCGGCCTGGCCACCCAGCCGCTGGGCCACGCCCCCGCCAGCTTCGACGACGCGATCCTGGTGCGAACCAAGAACCTATCCGACATCCAGATATTTCCCGATCAGCGCCGGGCGAAGGTCGGGTCGGGCGCGCTCTGGGGCGACGTGCTCGCCCAGTCCGCCAAGCACCAGCTGACCGGCCTGCCCGGGAGCACCACCTATGTGAGCACCACCGGCTTCACCCTCGGCGGCGGCCTCAGCTGGTTCGGCCGCAAGCACGGCTTCGCAGCCAACAACGTCCACGCCTTCGAGGTCGTCGACGCCGACGGCGTACCGCAGCGGGTCACCGCCGACTCCGACCCCGACCTGTTCTGGGCGCTGCGCGGCGGCGGCGGTGACTTCGCCCTGGTCACGAGCGTCGAGTTCGACCTGTTCCCGGCCCCGGAGCTGTACGGCGGGCGCATCCTCTGGCCGGCCGCCCGCGCCCAGGAGGTCATGGCGGCCTTCCGCGAGGTCACCGCCACCGCCCCCGAGGAGCTGAGCACCTGGTTCACGCTGATCCAGTTCCCGCCCTTCCCCGAATTGCCCGACTTCCTGCGCGGCCTGTCCGCCGTCGCCATCGACGTCACCTACCTGGGCGCCACCGAGGAGGCCGCCGATCTGCTGGCCGCTTTCGACCGCATCCCCGGCGTGATCATGGACACCCGCGGCCAGGTGAACATCGCCGACCTCGGCGACATCTGCGCCGAGCCCACCGAGCCCACCTCCGCCCTGCAGCACACCGAACTCTTCGACCGCTTCGACGCGGAGACCGCCGCCGCGCTGCTGGCCGCCGCCGGCCCCGGCACCGTCGCCCCCCTGGCCGTCCTCCAGGTACGGCACCTGGGCGGCGCCCTCAGCCGCCCGGCCGGCACCGACGGCGCCTGCGGCCACCTGACCGAGCCCTACCTGCTGTTCATGCTCGGCATCCTGCCCTTCCCCGAACTCGCCGCCCCGATCCGGGAACGCCAGCGCGCCATCGCCCGCGCGGTCGCCCCGTCCCTGAGCGGCCGCCGGCCCTTCACCCTGCTCAGCCACGACGCCCCCGCCGAAGCGGCCTTCCCCGCCGAAACCCTCGACCGGCTGCGCGACATCAAGCGCCGCCGCGACCCCCAGGGCGTCTTCCGCAGCAACCACCCGGTTCTCGGCTGACCGATGTCGATCCGGGCGCGGGCCGTTCGTTTAAGGGGTGAGAAGCTGAACGAGGAGGGACCAGAGATGAAGCAATACCTGCTCAGCGTTTACCAGCCCGACGGCGACCCGCCGCCCGAGATCGACCTGCCCGCGATCATGCGCGAGGTCGAGGAGTGGAACCAGGAACTGCGGGACGCCGGGGCGTGGGTCTTCAACGGGCTGCTCCACCCGGCGAGCACCGCCACCGTGGTCCGGGCCAAGGACGGCGACCTGCTCCTCACCGACGGCCCGTATGTCGAGGGCAAGGAGCACCTGGGGGGCTTCACGGTGATACGGGCCGAGGATCTGGACGCGGCGCTCGGCTGGGCCGGCAAGCTCGGCCGGATCACCATGCTGCCGATCGAGGTGCGCCCCGTCCACGAGGGCTGATGCACGACATCGACCGGATCTTCCGGGGCGAGTACGGCCGCGCGGTGGCCGTCCTGGCCCGCGTCTTCGGCGACCTCGACATCGCCGAGGAAGCGGTCCAGGACGCGTTCGCGGCGGCCGTACGGCTCTGGCCGGAGAGCGGCGTGCCGCCCAACCCGGCCGGATGGATCATCGTCACCGCGCGGAACCGGGCCGTCGACCGGCTGCGCAGGGAAGCCGCCAGGGACGCCAAGCACGCGCAGGCCGCGCTGCTGAGCGCCGAGGCCGAGCAGGTGGGGGAGGGCGCGGTGCGCGACGAACGGCTTCGCCTGATCTTCATCTGCTGCCATCCGGCGCTGGGCACGGGGGCCCAGGTGGCGCTGACGCTGCGCTTGCTGGGCGGGCTCACCACGGGGGAGATCGCGCACGCGTTCCAGGTGCCGGAGCCCACGATGGCGCAGCGCCTGGTCCGGGCCAAGGGCAAGATCCGGGACGCGGGCATTCCCTACCGGGTGCCGCGCGAGGCCGACCTGCCCGACCGGCTGCGCGCGGTCCTCGCGGTGATCTACCTCATCTTCAATGAGGGATATTTCGCCACTTCGGGCGATCGCCTGGTGCGGGAGGACCTGTGCGGGGAGGCGATCCGGCTGGGGCGGGTGCTGGCCGAACTGATGCCCGACGAGCCCGAGGCCCTAGGGCTACTGGCGTTGATGCTGCTCATCGAAGCCCGGCGGAACGCGCGCGTCTCCGGTGGCGAGCTGGTGCCGCTGGCCGAGCAGGATCGGAGCCGGTGGGATTCCGAGCTGATATCCGAGGGGCGAATCCTGGTCAGGCGATGCCTGCGGCGGGGCAAGCCGGGGCCGTACCAGATTCAGGCGGCGATCAACGCCGTGCACACGGATGCGGGTGGGACCGACTGGGAGCAGGTCCTCCGGCTGTACGACCAGCTGATGGTCGTGGCACCTTCGCCGGTGGTTGAGCTCAACCGGGCGGTCGCGGTGGCCGAGGTCTGCGGGCCCGGAGAGGCGCTGGACCTCGTCGACGGGCTGGGTCTCGATGGGTATCACGTGTTCCATGCGGTCCGGGCGAACCTGCTGCGTCGTCTCGGCCGGGACGACGAGGCGGTGGCCGCCTACGAGGCGGCGCTGGCCAGGACCGGGAACGAGGTGGAGCGCGAGTTCCTGCGCCGGGGCCTTAGACAGGCCTCAGGCCGCGTCGATGACTGATGGCGCGGCCTGTGCGGCGGGGTTCACGCGGCGACCAGGGTGCCTCGGTGCGGGGTCATCACGGAACGGTCCGGCATGAGCAGGCCGGTGTCCTCGAACAGGATGACGCCGTTGCACAGCAGGCTCCAGCCCTGCTCCGGGTGGGCGGCGGTGACGTGCGCGGCCTCGCGGTCGGGTGCGTACGGTGAGGGGCAGTGCGGCTGGTGGTTGCACATGATCTTGGTCCTTCTCGGGTTTCTCCAGGTTTGGTCGTTCAGTAGGGCAACGTGCGGCCCGATGGCGTGCGGAGGTCGGCAGCGGCGAGCCGGGTCGGCCGCTTGGGCCGGGGCCGGAGCCTGATCTGTGCCATCCTCATCACGTCCTCTTCGGTGGTATACGGCGATCCGTACGCCTAGAGTGTCCCAGTCCCCACCGACATTTTCGTCGTATTTTTCCGGGTTCCGGGTCGTCGTCCGGTCTCGCAAGTTCAGAGTGCGCCGCGGCGCTGACAGTTTGCTTTCATTGCGCTTTCCATCCCCTTACCGGGGGTGGCGGGTGTGTTCACCGCCCTAGCGCGGTGCAGCGTGGCGATCGGCCAGCCGCTGCGGCGTGGTTTGAGTTGTGTACTTCTTTGTCAACGGCATAGGGCTCGCCCGTAATCCCGCTTCCGAGGGTCAGGCTCCGGTTATCCAGGTAAAGGATTCTGCGCTATGACGCAATGTCAGTCTAACGCGAGGCAAGGGCTATACAACCGCTTTGACCTGGCATTTTGAAAGATCTACCCAACAGGTGATCACATGACTGGCCGTCAAGTTGATCATCGCCACCTGCCCCCGGCCAACGGCTCCAGCCATGTGGCCGAAATAGCCCCTGAAAGCCGCATTATCTGGACTTCCGGCCATGGTCCCGATCTCCGCCGGCGGCGCGCCGGAGACGGCGAATCCCAGATGCGTCAAGTCAAGGCCAACGTGGCGTCTGGCACCGGATGCCGCCGGGACCGGCCGGATATCGTGGTCTTGGGAGGAATCATGGGAATCGTTTCGCGTGGCTTCTTTGGGCGGCGGCGGGAAGAGGACGGCAAGCTTCCGCCGGGGCAGTACCTCACCCACGACTTCCCGGTGCTGTCGGCGGGGCCGACGCCGCGGATCGGGCTCGATCGGTGGGAGTTCGCGATCGACACCGAACTGGGGGAGACCCATCGGTGGTCCTGGCCGGAGCTGCTGGCGCTGCCGTCGGAGACGCCCACCGTGGACCTGCACTGCGTGACGAAGTGGTCGAAGCTCGGCACCGGCTGGCAGGGCGTGTCGCTGGACGTGCTGATGGAGAACGTCGAGACGGGCGCCGAATACGCGCTGGCCTACTCCTACGGCGGATACACCACCAACCTGCCGCTGGAGGACCTGCTCGACGGCAAGGCGTGGATCGCCTACAAATACGACGGCGACGACCTCGAGCCCCGGCACGGCGGGCCCGCCAGGCTGCTGGTGCCCCACCTGTACCTGTGGAAGTCCGCGAAATGGGTGCGCGGCATCCGGCTGATGAACGAGGACTGGCCGGGCTTCTGGGAGACGGCCGGATACCACGACTACGGCGACCCGTGGCGCGAGCAGCGCTACCAGGGCGACTGATGGCGCGCCTGCCCTGGCGCGTGGCCAAACTGGTCGAGATCCGCCAGGAGACGGCCACCGCGCGCACGCTGGTCTTCCAGATCCCGGGCTGGCCGGGGCATCTGGCCGGTCAGCACGTGGACGTGCGGCTGACCGCGCCGGACGGGTACAGCACCGAGCGCAGCTACTCGGTGGCCGCGCCCGAGCAGGGGGATCGGGTCGAGCTGACGGTGGAGCTGGTCTCCGGCGGGGAGGTCTCGCCGTACCTGCTGGAGATCCTGGAGGTCGGCGACGAGGTGGAGATCCGCGGGCCGGTCGGCGGGTGGTTCGTCTGGCGGCCGGACCACACGGCGCCGGTGCTGCTGGTGGCGGGCGGCTCGGGCGTGGTGCCGCTGATGGCCATGATCCGGGCTCGCCGCGCGGCGGGCAGCTCCGCGCCGTTCCGCCTGATCTATTCGGTACGGGAACCCGATCAGCGCTTCTACCTGGACGAACTGGCCAATCCCGACCCCGGCTTGGACATCGCTTACCTGTTCACCCGCAAAGCCCCCGACGGCTGGGCCAGACCTCCCGGGCGCATCACCCAGGCCGACCTGACCGGAGCGTCCACGGACATCGACAGTTACGTCTGCGGCCCGACCGGGTTCGTGGAGGCCGCCGCCGACCATTTGATCGCCCTCGGCCACGCCCCGGACCGCATCAGAACCGAACGTTTCGGACCCACTGGAGGCTGACATGTCCATCGACTACCTGGACGGCAACGCGCTGGCGGGCCCGCTCGGCGAGCTGTTCGCGGTCGACGTGACCGCCGCGATCGGCACCTGCGCGGGCTGCGGCAACGCGGGCCCGGTGGCCGCCCTGCAGGTGTACGGCCCGGAGCCCGGCCTGGTCGCCCGCTGCCCCAGCTGCGAGGAGGTCGTGCTGCGCCTGGTCAGGACTCCGGACGCGGCCTGGCTCGACCTGCGCGGCGCGGTCTCGCTGCGCATCCCGATGCCGGAAACGCGCAGTTAATAGGGTTTACGGGGTATTCACCACAGCTTGCGCCAGGCGCAAGACCCGCATTGCTTGCGAATATGCCGGTATCTGACGATCTTTGCATGAGGTTCTCCCTGTTCTACCCTGTCGCCGTCGCCGGTGCCGCAGAGCTTGGGACCGGCCTGCTCGGCCTGGATCGGCAGCTTTACCAGACCACGATCAACGAACTTCGCGAGCAGGCGATCTGCGCCGACGAGTCCGGCTGGACCTCGCTCATGCTCGCCGAGCACCACTTCGAGGTGGAGGGCTACCAGGTCACCCCGAACCCGCTGCTGCTCAACGTCTACCTGGCCCAGCACACGACGCGGCTCCGCCACGGCCAGATGGGCCTGGTCCTGCCCAACTGGAACCCGCTCCGCCTGGCCGAGGACATCGCGATGGCGGACCACATGACCGGCGGGCGGCTGGACATCGGGCTGAGCCGCGGCTATCAGAATCGCTCGGTCGGCGTGCTCGGCCAGCACTACGGCGCCAACGTGGCCGGCAGCGGCAAGGCCGACGTCGAGGCTCGCAACCGCAGGGTCTTCGAGGAGTGGTTCGAGGTGCTGCGCCGCGCCTGGACCGAGGACCTGTGGTCGTACCAGGGGGAGTTCATCGAGATCCCGGTGCCCGGCCTGGAGTGGCCGCACCCCGTCTCGGCCCGGCTCGGCGCGGGGGTCGAGGACGGCGAGATCAGGCAGATCGCGGTGGTGCCCAAGCCGCTGCAGACCCCGCATCCGCCGCTGTTCACCACGCTCACCCAGAGCGCGGCCACGCTGGACTGGGCGGCCAAGGTGGGCAGCACCGTCGTCACCATCGCCACCGACCAGGACATGCTGCGCGGCATGATTCAGGGATACGCCGACCTCGCCACCGGATACGGCCGCCCCACCCTGCCCGGCGAGGGAGTGGCGATCTGCCGGGGGCTCGCGGTGGGCAGGACGCACGAGGAGGCGTGGGAGACCGCCCGGCAGGGTATGTCGATCACGGCCGACTGGCTCGGCGGGTTCGGGTTCTTCGAGGCCTGGCGGCTGCCCGGCCAGGAAGGCCCGGTGCCGCGCACGCTGGAGCAGATGGTGGCGGCCGGAGCCATGCTGGTGGGCACCCCGGACGAGGTGGGTGAGCAGGTGGAGCGACTCCGCGACGAGCTGGGCGTCCAGCACTTCGTGTTCATGGCGGCCGGCGGCGCGACCGAGCACGCCCGGATGCTGGACATGATCCAGCTGTTCGGCGAGCACGTGATCGCCGGCGTGCCGGTGTGAGCCCGTCGTTCGACGGCCACATCCGATCGGTGCGGCGCGGCCTCGCCGCCCTGGATCTGCTCGTGGCCGCGGCCCCGAACACCGTGCGGGTCGTCGACGTGGCCGAACACCTGGAAGTCGATCAGGGTACGGCGTCCCGCATGCTGGCCACCCTGGTCGAGTCGGGATACGCCAGCCGTACCCCGGATCGGCGGCTCACGGTCGGGCCGAGGTCGCTGCCGATGGCGACGCACTGGATCTCGCGGCTGCGGAACGCGGCGGCGGCGCCGATGGCCCGGGTGAGCCGGGCCACCGGCGAGATCGTGGTCCTCACCCAGCTGCTCGGGAGCCAGGACGTGCCGATCGCGTACCTGCCGGGCCGGGACGGGGACCGGGGGCTGACGGCCGGGTTCACCTCGACCTACCCGCTGTGGGCGACGGCCAGCGGGCGGGCGCTGCTGAGCCGGTTGCCGCCCGCGAGCCAGGCGCAGCTGCTGCCGCCGGAGCCGTACCCGCGGCTGACCCCGCGCACCACCAGCGACTGGCAGAGGCTGCGGGACACGATCAGGGAGGGTTCGAAACGGCGGGTGTACATCGAGCAGGACGAGGTGATCGCGGGGTACTGGTGCGCTTTCGTGCCGCTGGAGCGGTGCGTGGGCGGGGAGCTGCTGGCCATGGGAGTGGTCGTGCGGGGTGAGCTGTCGGGGCGGCAGCGGGCGCGCATCCTGAACACGCTCGCGGCCGAGACGCGGGATCTGGGGTTCGCGCTGACCGCGTGATCAGGCGGCGCTCCGGCGGAGCACCTCGGCCAGCGGCGTCGCCGGATGCCCGGTGATGTCGGGTACGGCGCTGCTGACCCCGGTCATCTCGCCATTCGCGATGGCGGTGTACGTGGACACCCAGGCGTCCACCAGCCAGCCGGGGGCGTTGTAGGAGGAACGCGACGCGTAGGCTTCCTCGATCGTTTCCTGCTGGTAGCGGACGGGATCGCCGGTGACCTCGGTGATGATCTCGCACATGTCCGCGAGGGTGAGGGCCTCGGGGCCGGTCAGGTCGTGGGTGAGGCCGGTGTGCGGGGCCGGATCGCGGAGCACGGCCGCGGTCACGTCGGCGATGTCGTCCTGGGCGACCACGGAGGCGCGGCCGGTTCCGGCGGGGCCGCGGATCACGCCGTCCGCGCCGACCATCATCGGGACGAAGTCGGCGTAGAGGTTGTCGCGGAGGAAGGTGTGCGGGAGGCCGGTGGTCTTGATGTGCTCCTCGGTGGCCCAGTGGTCGCGGGCCAGGGTGAACGTGGACGTGGGGCCCGCGCCGTAGAAGGAGATGTAGACGAGGTGGCCGATGCCGGCCTCGGCGGCGGCGTCCACGAAGGTGCGATGCTGGGCCAGGCGGCCGGCGTCCTCGGCGGCGGAGACCATCAGGACCGTGTCCGCGCCGGTCATCGCGATCCGGCAGGCGGTGTGGTCGCTGTATTCCGCGGTGGCCACCGTGGCGCCAGGTAGGTGCGGCGCTCTGGCCTGGTCGCGGACGAGCAGGCGTTGCGGCACTCCGGCGGCGGCCAGGCGGCGGGCCACCCGGCCGCCCAGCCGGCCGGTGGAACCCGTGACGACGATCAGCCCCATGGGGTCATCATGGCATCAGGGGGTGGTGAGCGAGTTCAGCGCGGTGCGGTATTCGTCGTCCACGTAGTAGTCGATGTGGCCGCGGATGGGGGAATCCGGAGGCGGGGAGACGGGGTCCCAGACGGCCTGGTCGATGTCGGTGGCGACCGGGCCGCCGATGGGGTCGGAGTTGCGGTAGAGGTTATTCCAGGGGGTGGCGTGCTGGACTTCGCGCAGGGTGGTCATGTCGAAGTAGGTGGGGAAGTAGCGGGCGTACAGGCGGCGCAGGGGGGAGCCGTGGGTGAGCAGGCGGGTGGACGGGCGGGCGGCGGGGTCCAGCTGGAGCACGACGGCGGCGGCGATCACGCTGCCCTGGCTGTGGCCGGAGAGGACCACCGTGTTGCCGTCGGCGATGAGGTGGTTGACGCGGGTGATGAGTTCGGGGATGACGCGTTCGCTGTAGCAGGGGGGTGCGAAGGGGTGGGTGGCCCGGGGCCAGAACGTGCTGATGTCCCAGAGCACGCCGACCGTGCGGCGCAGGCTGGGCAGGCGGTAGGCCGCGTATCCGACCACCATCAGGGCGATCACGAACACGATCAGGATGATCGCTCCGGCCAGGACCAGGGGAGGCGAGGGTTTCGTGGTCATCTGGGTGGTGAGGATCACGCCGACCAGGATGAGGGTGCCGATCGCGGTCAACGCGATGGTGGCGAACACGGCCTGCGCCCGGTCGGTGAGCGCGGCGGCGGCCCAGGCTTTACTCACGCGTTCGTGTTCGGGTTGCGGGTAGTGGGAGGAGATCAAGTCGTTTGTCTTGCGGGCGGTTCGGCGGTAGGTCAGCCAGAGCCATAGCGCGAGGGCGATGAGCATGAGAACCGCGATCGGGACCGCGTAGAGGGCCCACGCGAACGACTCCGGGAGCACGATCGCCTCCGGGACCTGGAATCGCGAGAACGCAGGCGTGCCCACCATTTCAGCGACGATGAACGCCGCGCCGATCGCCAGCGCCGCCGTGTAGGTCCAGGCGATGAGCATGGTGGCCGGCGCCGCGAGCCCCAGCAGCGCTCGCCCGTAGCGCTTGTCGCCCGAGGTGTCCTCATGACCCCGGGCGAGTATCGCCACACCGATCGCGACCACGACCATCAACGCGATCTGGGTCCAGAAAACACTCTCCACCATTGGATCGAAGCCCGGGAGCGCTCCAGGGGTCGCTTGCTTGCCGGGTCCGGACAGGGGGACGAGGAGAGCGGCCACATAAACGAGCAGTCCGGCCCAGCGGAGGCTCGTACAAAACGCAGTTAGGCGGCGCTCGCGCTCGGCCTCCGGGTCCTTTCGGGTTGCCGCTTGGGGTAACGCGACGGTTAGGACGATGGCGGCTCCGATGATGGCTTCCGCGGTCAGGAGCCAGGGGTGGGGGTCGGCGAGGGTCAAGGTGGTGGCGATCAAGGTGAAGCCGAAGCCGACGTGGAGGGAGCGGAGGCGGCCGACTGGGGGGCCGCCGTTCCACATGCGGCGGCGGGTGAGGAGGGGGCCGTTGGATGGAGGGGCGCCTTGGGGGACGGGGATTTGGTCGGTGTGTTTCCAGGTGCGGTTGCTGAGGAGCCACATGAGGGAGAGGGCCAGGGCGGGGATGAGGGAGGAGAGGGACAGGCGGAGGGAGATGTCGTTGGCGTTGAGGGTGCTGAGCCAGGAGAGGGGGCCGCCGAAGGGGGTGTGGGCGGATTGCCAGGCGAGGATGTTGAGGTAGACGCCGGTGAAGCCGAACAGGGCGGTGGCGGTCAGGGAGAGGGCGAAGAGGCGTTGCAGGGAGTCGATGGTTTTGCGGAGGGGCTTGCTGCGTTCCTTGCCGTCGATGATGCGGTGGGGGGTCATGAAGAAGGCGATGTTGACCAGGGCGAAGGGGAGGAGTAGTAGCCAGAGGGCGCGGGTTCTGGAGCCGGAGGTGAGGCCGCCCCAGACGTAGGCCTGGCGGATCCAGCCGGGGGTGGGCTGCGGGTCGGGGCGGTAGAAGCCGACGCCGCCGGAGACGCCGTCTTCGAGGAGCTTGCCGGGCTTATCGGAGCCGGGATAAAGGACAGACCCGGGGGAGGCCCCCGCGACGCCGTGGATGCGTAATTCGACCTTCATCGCGTGCCACTTCCTGCTCAGCCCCGATCTTGAAAAAACCTGGTGCCTCAGTGTCCGCGCCGGTCGCGGGTGGTCACAGTCTCCGTACAGTTCGTCCGCCGTACCCGCGTATGCTGGTGAACTTGACGTAACGATCAGTGGGAGCTCCAGCAGGGGGGCAGGGCAGGTGGGAAATCGGGTGGGTCTCGTGCGACACTCAGGGAAGGCCAGAAATCTGGTGAAATTGCTGCTTTGGAGCGAATATGCGCGTTGATCGGGCTGGAACCGATCTGCCCGACGTATCCGGCTTAGCCAACCAGCAGGCCGGTCCGACCATATTGCGTATCCTGGTCGGCGCGCACCTGCGCCGATTGCGCGAGGCCAGAGGCATCTCCCGGGAGAAGGCGGGCTACGCCATCCGCGGCTCGCACTCCAAGATCAGCCGCCTCGAGCTGGGTCGCAGCAGCTTCAAGCTCCGCGACATCGCCGACCTGCTCTCCCTGTACGGCATCCGCGACGAGGCCGAAAGATCCGCCCTCCTCGCCCTGGCCGAACAGAGCAACGAGCCCGGCTGGTGGGACGAGTTCAAGGACGTCACGCCCGAATGGTTCGAGCCCTTCCTCGGCCTGGAGCAGGGCGCGGCCGTGATCCGCGGCTACGACGTGCAGTTCGTGCCCGGCCTGCTGCAGACCGAGCAGTACGCCACGTCGGTCATCAGGCTCGGCCACCCCGACCTGCCCACGGCCCAGGTCGAGCGCCGGGTCACCCTGCGCATGCGCCGCCAGGAGATCCTGGAGCGGCACGACCCGCCCCGGCTCTGGATGATCGTGGACGAGGGCGCCCTGCGCCGCCAGATCGGCGACCCCGCCACCATGCGCGGCCAGCTCAAGCACCTGACCACGATGGCCAGGCGGCCGCGGGTCACCCTCCAGGTGATGCCGTTCTCGGCCGGTCACCCGCTGGGCGGCGGCCCGGTCACCCTGCTCAGGTTCGCGGAGGACGAGCTGGACGATGTCGTCTATCTCGAACAGCTCGCCCACGCGATCTACGTCACCAAGGCCGCGGAGCTGGCGCCGTACTGGCACTTCATGAACCAGCTCGGGGTGCGCGCCCTGCCTCCGGACGACTCCGTCGAGATGATCGAACGGATCATGGCGGAGGAGTAAAGGCTTATTTGCGCCCGACCCCGCAGAGCCCGTCGACCTCGGCCGGCGGGCCGAAGGGGTCGGGGTCGGGCCGCCACAGCGTGATCGACACGATGCCCGGGTCCACCAGTTCCAGGCCGTGGAAGAAGCCCGCCATCCGCTCCCGGTCGCGCAGCGTGTACGGCGGCATGGCCGCGCTCGCGTTGAGACTCTCCTGGGCCTCGTCGAGCGCCGGTCCTGTGACCACGTTGGAACCGTCCCACATGGCCAGGTAGCTGCCCCGGGGGAGCGGGTCGAGCAGGCGCTTGACGATGCCGTAGGGGTCCTCGCTCTCCTGCACGTAGCCGAGGATGCCCATCAGCATGAGCGCCACCGGCCGGTCGAAGTCGAGCGTGCCCGCGGCGGCTTCGAGGATCCGGTCGGGGTCGCGCAGGTCGGCGTCGATGTAGTGGGTGGCGCCTTCGGGGGTGCCCACCAGCAGGGCCCGGGCGTGCGCGAGCACCAGCGGGTCGTTGTCCACGTACACCACGCGCGCCGTCGGATCCACCCGCTGCGCGAGCGTGTGGGTGTTGTCGACGGTCGGCAGCCCGGTCCCGATGTCCAGGAACTGCCGGACCCCCGCCTCGCCGGCCAGATAGCCCACCATGCGCGCCAGCAGGTGCCGGGAGAGCCGGGCGATGGCCACGATGTCGGGGAACGCCTCCCGGAACTGGTCACCGGCCTCGCGGTCCACCGGGTAGTGGTCCTTCCCGCCCAGCCAGTAATTCCACATTCGAGCCGAATGCGGCACCGAAGTGTCGATCTGGGGATCGAACTCTAATTCGTCAGCCACGCGAGACTTCTCCTACGTTGTCGCATCTGTCGGTAGCGACAAACCTAGTGGCCGCGAGCCGCGACATGCCGGGAAAAACGGGCGCCCAGCCGGGTGCCCGTTTCTCCGGTCAGACGACGGTGACGCTGTACGTCGCCCCCGCCACGGTCGGGAAGGTGATCACATCATTGGCCACGGTGTGGCTCACCGTGCCGGTGCCCACCCGGGTGACCAGGACGGTCCGCCCCGGCCACGGGTTGGCCAGCCGGACCTGCTTGCCCGTCCCGCTGGTGATGTCCACGTAGCCGACCTGCCCGCCGGAACGGGCGCTGGACACCACGAACGCGTTCTTGGCCCGCAGCTTCACGAACGAGCCGTTCTTCCCGGACGGCCAGACCGGGAACACCCGCATGACGCCGCCGTCGGTCTGCAGCAGCATGCTGTTGACGGCCTCGATCGCGCCCGCCTTCTCCAGGCCGTGGTTGCCGTCGTACACCCGGCCGTTCTGCATGAGCTTGGTGTTCAGCTGGCCTTTGAGCTTGTCGATCAGGCTCTGGGCCGGGTAGCCGACCCTGGCGGCCTGGGTGAAGACCTTCGGGAAGCTGTTCTCCTGGCCCCAGGAGTTCATCTGGTCCAGGCTGGTGATCGCCACCTGCCGGTCGGCGGCCGGGCTGCTGAGGCCGAGCACCTCGCCCGGGTGGATGAACTCCAGGTTGACGGTGTTGTCGCCGGGGCGGAAGACCCGGGTGTCGCCGCCGGTCATCGTGCCGGGGTCGGCCAGGGCGTACACGGTCTGGCCGTTCTGGGTGGTGCGCGGGATGGGCGGCAGCGCGTTGATGATGTTCTGCCAGGTGGTGCGGTCGGCGGCGTAGAAGATCAGGATCGGGAGGGTGGCCAGGAACATGAAGGCGAACAGGTCGCCGAAGTCGGATTCGTACTGGCCGATGGCCCGGTAGACGCCGACCGTCACCGTGGTGCCGCTGTCCGGGCCCAGCACGATCAGCGGGGTCAGGAAGTCGTTCCAGATCCACACCCCGAGGAAGATCAGCACACTGGCCGAGGCGGGGCGCAGCAGCGGGAAGACGACCTGCCAGAACACCCGGAACCTGCTCGCGCCGTCCAGCTCGGCCGCCTCCTCCAGCTCGCGCGGCACGCCCTTGACGAACCCCATGAACAGCAGCACGCCGAACGGCACGTAGTAGCCGACGTTCACCAGCACCAGGCCCTGCAACGTCGCCATCAGGTCGAACGCCTTCAGCACCGACGTCACCGGGGACAGGATCACCGGAATCGGGATCATCAGCCCGCACAGACGCCCGCGACCAGCGCGAGCATCACCGCGGCCAGCGCCGAGGAGTAGCCGATCCGGTTGCCGACGAAGGCCTCCTTCACGACCTGGAAGGCCATGGTGGCGGTGGCCCCGGTGCCAGGACCGCCGTTGGTGATCACCTGGATCTGGTCGTACGCCTTGAAGCCGGTGATCAGCAGCATCACGGTGTTGATGGTCAGCGCCGGGGCCAGCATCGGCCAGGTCACGTTCCTGAACCGGGCCAGGCCGCCCGCGCCGTCGATGGCCGCCGCCTCTTGAAGCTCCCGCGGCACGCCCTGCAACCCGGCCAGGTAGACCACCACACAGAAGCCGAGCATCTGCCAGGTGATGATCCACGCGATGGAGTACAGCGCCAGCTCGGGATCCGACAGCCAGCCGGGCGGGTTCTCCACGCCCAGGCCGCGCAGCGCCGAGTTGAGCAGCCCGTCGTCGGTGAGCACGGCCCGCCAGATGACGCTGATCACCACCGAGCTGAGCACCACCGGGGTGAAGAACACCCCGCGCAGGGCCAGGTAGAGCTTGGACGGCCGGTCCAGCAACATCGCGATCAGCAGCCCGCCCACGTTCGCCAGCACGGTCACGATGAGCGTGATGATCACCGTGTTGGTGAGCGCCTGCAGGAACTCCGGGTCGCTCGCGAGCGTGACGTAGTTCCGGAACCCGACGAACTCGGTCGGCGGATTGAACGGGTTGCGGTTGGTGAAGCTGTAGTAGCCCGTCATCAGGATGGGCAGCAGGACGAACAGTCCGTACGCCACCAGACCCGGCAGGGCGAACAGGGCGAACCGCCCCAGCTTCGGCGTCAGCCGGGCTCGGGCCGATCGCCGAGCCCGGGATGTGCGCGGCGGCGTGGCGAGCGCGGGCCCGCCACGAACCGCGTGCTTGGTGTCAGCCATCTACTGGGTTGCCTTGGCGTACTGCTCGTCGAGGTAGGCCGCGAACTCCTCGGCCGTCTTCTTACCGGTGATCAGGTCCTGCACCGCCAGCGCCGTGGCGTCGGCCAGACCCGGCGGCAGCGAGGCGTCACCCGCCTCCTGGGAGAAGGCGTTGACGATCGACCCGTCCTTCATGCCCTGGTCGTAGATCGCGACGGTCGCCTGGTAGACCGGGCCCATGTCGGTCGGCGGGACATAGCCCTTGATCGCCGGGATCGACCCGTCGGCCTTGACGAAGGCGTCGTTGTTCTCCTCGTCCTCGTCGAACGCCAGCGCCCACTTCTTGGCCAGCTCGACGTTCTTCGCCGAGGAGCTGACCAGGGTGCCGCCGCCGGTGAAGGTCGGGGTGACCGGGGAGCCGTCGTCGGACGGCCACGGGAACGCGCCGATCTCGAAGCCCGGCTTGTTGTTGTCGGCCGAAGTCGCGAACCACGAGCCCATCGGATACATGGCGCCCTTGCCGTCCCGGAAGGCCTGCTCGCCGTCGGCGTAGGACCGGCTCAGCCCGGCCTTGTCGATGTAGCCGTTCTTGGCCAGGTCGGCGATCTTGCCCGCCGCCTTCACGAAGTCGGGGTCGCTGAACTTGACCGCGCCGGTGCGCCGCTGGACCAGCCAGTCCGGCGTCTTCTTGTAGACGTCGGTGGCCACCGTACCGGTCAGCGGATACATGTCCGCCCAGGTGTCCGCGCCGCCGCCGCTGACGATCATCGCCGTGAACCCGGCCTTCTTCAGCTTGGCCGACGCGTCCAGAAGCTCCGGGTACGTCGCGGGAGTCGCGGTGATACCCGCTTTGGAGAACTGGTCCTTGTTGTAGTAGACAACCGGGATGACCTGCGTGTTGTACGGCAGCTGGTACACCTTGCCGTCGATCGCCCCCGCCGCCGGCGCGGTGAAGTTGGCCAGCTCCTCCGGCGTGAACGGAGCGAGCTTGCCCGCCTCGGCGAACCCGGCCGGGTTGACCGACTGCAGGATGTCCGGCAGGTTCCCGGCGGCGTCGAGCTGCTTGGCGTACGCGGTCCGGTCCACGTTCGGCGTGACCAGCTTCTTGATCTTCACCCCCGGCACCTTGGCGGTGGCCCGGGCGATGGCGGCGTCCCAGAACGCCGCGTTCAGGTTGGGCGTCTCGAACACCAGGAAGGACAGCTCGACCTCGGCCGCCGCCCCGCTGGCGGCGGGCGCGCCGGACGGCTCCTGCGTACCCATTCCGCAACCCGCGGCCACCAGCATGCTGGTCACCGTTAATGCTATCGATCTGCGCACAAAAGTGGATCTGCGCACTGCACAGCCCTCCTTGCTCCAGTTCGGCTCCCCGGAGCCGGGGTGAGATAACGTTATCCCGAAAGGTAGAGTGTTACTGCGAGGTTTCAAAGAGCGAGGACGGCAACGAATTGGTCACATCCCCCGGATGGCCAAGAACGGCGATCATGAGAATGATGGGCACATGCACGGTGAGGTGAACAAGCGCGGCAGGACCCGGCGGCCGACGATGGTCGACGTGGCCCGGGAGGCGGGCGTGGCCCTGCGCACGGTCTCGCGGGTGGTCAACGACGACGCGACGGTCGGCTCCGAGCTGGCCAAACGTGTGCACGACGCGATCGCCGCGCTCGACTACCGGCCGGACGAGCGGGCCCGGCACCTGCGCCTGGGCGTGACCGGCACGCTCGGCGCGGCCGTGCGCCAGCTCTCCCACGTCAACCCGGTGCTGCGCGCGGTCGAGCGGGCGGCCCGGGCGGCCGACCTGATGGTGCTGGCCGCCTCCACCGAGGACGACGAGCGGCTGGAACGCCGGGTGGTCGAGTCGATGTGCCGCCGCCGCTTCGACGGGATCGTGCTGGAGCCGATCGGCGCCGACCACGGCTACCTGCTGCCGGAACTGGCCGCCGGGCTCTGCCTGGTCGCCGTGGACCGGCCGGTGCTCGGCCTGGACGTGGACTGCGTGATCTCCGACAACGTGGCGGGCATCCAGGCGGCGTACGCGCACCTGGCCGCGCACGGCCACCGCCGGATCGCCTACGTCGGCGACGACGAGCGCATCTTCACCGCCCAGGAACGTGCCACCGCGTTCCGCGCCTGCGCCGCCGAGGCCGGAGCGGCCCTGGAGGGCATGGTCCACACCGGCCCGATCGAACCGGCCAGGATCGTGCACGCCCTGGCCACCGCACTCGAGGGTCCCGATCCGGCGACCGCGATCATCACGGGTAACGCCACGATCAGCGTCGAGGTGGTCCGCAGCCTCGGCGACAGGAGGGTGGCCATCGTCGGGTTCGACGATTCCGAGCTGGCCACCTTGTTACGACCCGACCTGACCGTGGTGGCCCAGGACGACCAGGCCATCGGCTCCACCGCCATCGACCTGCTCAGAGCCCGCATCGCCGACCACAACCGCCCGGTCCACCGCGTCACGGTCCCGGTGGAGCTGCTCGCCCGGGGTTCGGGCGAGCAGCCCCCGTGATCAGGTACCCGACGCGCAGACCGCCCCGTTCCTGGGCGCCTTCCCCGTCAGCAGGTACGCGCTGACCTGGCCGTTCACGCACCTGGACTGGAAGAAGGCGGTGTGCCCGTCCCCGTCGAAGGTGAGCAGCACCCCGGACTCGAACTGCCGCGCCAGCGCCTTGGCCTGCTCGTACGGCGTGGCCGAGTCGCGTACCGTGCCCACCACCAGGATGGGCGCCGAGCCCTTGGCCGGGAGCGACTGGGGCACCGGGGACGGCTTGGCCGGCCACTCCGCGCACTCGTCGGCGGTGTCGTCCCCGTCGGAGAAGTAGTCGCCGAAGAGCTCCGGCTTCCCGCCTTTCCCGGCGTTTCCGGAGGAGGCGACCGGCGTGCCCCGCAGCCGGTCGGCGCAGTTGACCGCGCGGAACGCGTCGTCGATGTTGCTGTACGTTCCGTCCGGTCCCCGCTCGTGGTAGGAGTCGGCCAGTGCCTGGAGTGCCGTGCCGTCGCCGCCGAATCCCCCGGCCAGTGCCACCCGCAGGTCCGGCCAGCTGCCGGAGTCGTACAGGGCGGCCATGATGCCGGTCAGAACCACCGGCTCGGTCACCTTCCTGCCGTCCGTCGTGGCGGGGAGCGCTTTGCGGTCGGCCCGCTTCAGCAGTTTTCTGGTCTCGGTGAACGCCTTGGCCACGGTACGCCCCTTGAACGGGCAGTTCGCGGCCTTGAAGCAGTCCGTCACGAAGGCGGTGTAGGCCACGTCGAAGCCCTTGCCCTGGCCCGCGGCCGCCTCGTTGCCGGTGAGCGCCGGGTCCATCGCGCCGTCCAGGGTCATCGCCCTGACCCGCTTGGGGAACAGGTCGGCGTAGACCGCGCCCAGGTAGGTGCCGTAGGAGAAGCCCAGGTAGGTCATCCGCTCGTCGCCGAGCGCGGCCCGCAGCACGTCCATGTCCCTGGCCGCGTTGAGCGTGCCCACATGCGGCAGCAGGCGGCCGGAGTTGCGCGCGCACGCCTTCAGGTAATCGCGGTCCGCCGCGTCCAGCGCCCGCTCCTCGGCCTTGGTCTCGGGGGTGTCGTCCACGGCGAAGTAGGCGTCCTGCTCCGGGCCGGTCAGGCAGCGCACCGGCGCCGATTCGCCCACCCCGCGCGGGTCGAAACTGACCAGGTCGAACTGGGCCCGCAACGCCGGGCTGAAGGCGCCCTTGCCGCCGCGCAGGAACTCGAGCCCCGACCCGCCCGGGCCGCCGGGGTTGGTGACCAGGGAGCCGATGCGTTCGCCGCCGCCGGCCGGCAGCCGGATCACCGAAAGCTGGATGGTCTCCCCACCGGCGTCGCGGTAGTCCAGCGGCACGGTCAGCCTCGCGCACTGGAAACCATCGTCACAGCCGGTCCAGCTGAGCCGCTGGGTGTAGAACCTGCCCAGATCGGGCTTCCCGGTTGCGGGCTGGTTGGCCCGGGCCGGCGACGCGAAGGTCGTGGCGAGCAGGCCCACGCCCAGCATCGTGATAAGTCGGGATGCGCGTCCCATATCCGTGTCCTTCAGGGTTGATTCGAATAGCAGGCTCAACCCGAATCAGCGCATCCCGCGCTTGCGGGGTTCTTGGGGTCGCTATTCCTTGATCGCTCCCACGAGGCCATTGGAGCGCTGGAGGAACGGGACGCGGCCATGACCTCGATGTGGCGGGGGACCTGGCTGGGGATCAGGGATTCCTGGGCGGTAGCACGCGGGGTCGTTGACGGACACCCGGGTCAGGACGCACTCGTTCCAGGTCGGCACGGCGGTCAGGACCGCGATGGTGCTGTGCGCTGGGCGAGCCAGCGGCAAGTATACCGACGCGGAAGATGCCACGACCCGGCGCCAAATGATCTTCCACAGGACGCGTGGCCGCTCGCCCGGAGTTCGGGCGAGCAGCCACGTGATCAGACCTGCGCCTCCTGCTTGCAGACGAACCCCTTCTTGGGCGTCTCCAGGGTGATCAGGTACTTGTCGATGACGTCGGAGGAGCAGAAGGAGTTGCCGTAGGCGGTGTGCCCGTCGTCGTCGTTGGTGAGCAGCACACCGGAGGTCAGGTGCTTGGCCAGGGCCACCGCCTCGCGGTACGGCGTGGCCGGGTCCCGGGTCGTGCCCACCACCAGGATGGGCGGCGCGCCCTTGGCCCGCATCGACCGGGGGACCGGGGTGACCTTGGCGGGCCACAGCGAGCACTCGTCGAACTTGTTCCGCTTCGGGCGCGGGTTGTCCAGGCAGTTGATGGCCCGGAACGCCGGGTCCGCGTTGGTGTAGGTGCCGTCGGCGGCGCGCTGGAAGTAGATGTCGGAGAACTGGATCAGGCCGGTGCCGTCGCCCCGGAACGCCTGGGTCAGCGCCACCCGCAACTGCGGCCAGGTGAACTTGCTGTACAGCGCCGACCGCCAGCCCCACAGCGCGACGTTCATGGTGACCTTGCGGTCATCGATGGTGGTGGAGAACGGGGTCTTGTCGGCTTTGAGGAACATCGCGTTGGTGCGCTTCGCCGCCTTCAGGAGGTCGGCGTCGGTGCCGCGGCCCTTGAACGGGCAGTCCTTCCGCTTGAAGCAGTCCTTCAGGAAGGACGCGTAGGCTTCCGCGAATCCGTTGCTCTGGCCGGTGTTCTGCTCGGTCTGGGACTTCGTCGGATCCATCGCCCCGTCCAGGACCAGCGCGCGGATCCGGGTCGGGAACAGGTGGGCGTAGACGGTGCCCAGGTAGGTGCCGTAGGAGAAGCCGAGGTAGCTCATCTTGGGGTCGCCGAGGGCGGCCCGCAGGATGTCCATGTCCCTGGCGGCGTTCATGGTGCCGATGTGGCCGATCAGCTTCGGCGACCGCGTCCGGCAGGCCTGGGCGAAGCGCTGGGCGGTGTTCTCGAGGAACCTGATCTCCGCCTTGGTCTCGGGGGTGATGTCCATCGCGATCTCGGCGTCGCGCTCCTTGTCGGTCAGGCAGTCGAGGCGCGTGGACAGGTTCACGCCACGCGGGTCGAAGCCGATCACGTCGAAGTTCTGCCGGAGCCGCTGGAACAGCGGGGCGCTCCCGAAGACGAACTCCACTCCGGAGCGGCCGGGGCCGCCGGGGTTGGTCAGCAGCGATCCGATCTTCTCGCCTGTGGACGGCAGGCGCAGGACGGCGATCTTGATCTGGTCGGCCTCGGGCTTGGCGTAGTCGAGCGGGACCGTCAGCTGGGCGCACTGGACGCCCTTCTCGCAGTCGGTCCAGATCAGCTGCTGGGTGTAGTAGCCCTCCAGACCGGGCGGGGCCGGTGGCATCTCCTCGTCGCCGCGGCCCGGCTGGTCGCCGGTGTCGCCCGTGGACGGCGTGCCGTCGTCGTAGGTGGGCGGGACGTCGGCCAGCGCTGCCTGGGTGGGGAGAACGAGTGCTGTGGCCAGGATTGCGACAGCCAACGTCGTTGTGGTTCGGGCGGCGCGTCCCATAGGTGTCTTCCTTGCTCATGCGGCCGTTCTCGGGTTCCCCGGTATTGCCGCATTTGCGAGTAGACGCCCGCTTGCAAGGTGCTATCAGCCCTTGATCGCCCCCAGCAGGCCGTTCACGAAATACCTTTGAAGGAACAGGAACAGGGCGATCACGGGCAGCACGATGATCAGCGAGGCCGCCATCACCTCGTTGTAGCGCGGCACCTGGCTGGAGATCAGCGACTGCAGGCCGAGCGGCAGCGTGTAGAGCGACGGGTCGTTGATCGACACCCGGGTCAGCACGTACTCGTTCCAGGTCGGCACCGCGGTCAGCACCGCGATCGTGATGTGCGCGGGCCGCGCCAGCGGCAGATACACCGACCAGAAGATCCGCGCCTCCCGCGCGCCGTCGGCCCGCGCGGCCTCCCGCAGCTCCTTCGGAATCGACCGGTACGCCCCCGTGAGCAGCAACACGGTCAGCGGCGCCGTCCCGTTCACGAACGGCAGCACCAGCCCGAGGTGCGACCCCAGGATGCCGAGGTTCTTCTCCAGGATCACCACCGGCAGCAGCATCGTGATCCCGGGCACGAACAGCAGCGACACGAAGAACCAGAACAGGGCCCGCCGCCCGGGGAAGTCGAGCACCGCGAACGCGTACGACGCCAGCGAGTACACCACCAGCACCCCGAGTACGGTCAGCCCGGTCACCACCAGGCTGTTGCGGAAGTACTCCACGAAGTGCAGCTGGTTCCAGGTGGTGACCAGGGTCTCCCAGGTCGGCAGCCGGGGGATGAGATGCCCGCCCTCCTGCACTCCTCCCGCCCACCGTGGTCAGGGCAGCCCTCATCAGCCGGAGTCCTGTGCTGCTCGGCCACGTGAGGGGCGATCATTCTCAATCGATGACGACCCGGGTCATCAGACCGGCTTCCCTGGTGGTCGGCAGCAGCTGGTTCAGTCGATGCGCGCCGACGTCCCCGGACAGGCGGGAGAGTAGTCCGGACGCGCACACCTCGCGGTCTTCGTGCCCGCGTATACCTCCAGCACGTCGGGCAGGTCGCCAGCCGGGCGAGGCTCTGCACCTTGGCTATGAACACGTCGGCCACGAATACATCGTCGGGGACCGTCTCGGCGATGACGCTGATACCGGTGTTGGTCTTGAACTGTGCCGCGGCCATGTCCAGCGCGTCGGTGTGGGATTGAACGTCCACATCCTTGACATCCTCCCCTGAACACCGGGGCTCCCCACGTCGCCGTGAGGTCCTTACTGCTTCTGCTACGCCGCGTGAGCGTCGTAGGTCGCGGGCGGTGCCAGGGTCGGAATTGCCTCGCCCGGTCTTACCCGCCCTCCACAGTCGTTTTCGGTGTCCGCCAGCCCAGCGGCCACCATCTCCTTATCCTGCCCTCCCTCGTCGAGGGACGCCTCCGCCGCCTGCGCGCGCAGGCGGATGCCCTCAGCCAGAACGTTCAACGCGGCCGCCAGGTCCCGGTCGTGGTGCTCCCCACAGGACGGGCAATCCCACTCCCGCACTTCCAACGGAACCTTTCCGTTCTGCCAACCGCAACACGGGCACAACTGGGAGGAGGGGAACCACCGGCCGACCGTGATGACCATCCGCCCGAAGCGGGCCGCCTTCCCGCCCAGTAAGGTACGGAACGCGGCCCAGGACGCATCGCTGACGGATTTCGCCAACCGACCGCGAGTCAAACCCCGCACCGCCAGATCCTCGATCACAACCGTTTGGTTCTCGCGGATGATCGATGTGCTGGTCTGGTGCAGGAAATCCCGGCGCGCGTCGCCCACCTTGGCGTGCTGGCGAGCCACCGCGATCCGCGCCTTTTCCCGGTTCTTCGATCCCTTCTGCTTGCGTGACAGCGTGCGCTGCAGCCGGGCCAGCCGTTTGGCCCGGCGGCGCAGCCACCGCGGATTGGCGATCTTCGTGCCGTCCGACAGGACCGCATAATGTGTCAAACCCAGATCGATCCCGACCTCGCCGTCAACCTCGGGCAGCACCTGCCCGGCATCCTCGACCTCGATCACGAACGAGGCGAAATAGCGGCCCGCCGCATCCTGAATGACCGTGACCGACGACGGCGCCGCGGGCAGCTCCCGCGACCAGCGGACCTCGATACCCCCGATCTTGGCCAGATACAGCGTCCCGTCACCGCCCAAGCTGAACGCGTTACGAGTGAACCGAGCCGACTGACGCCGATCCCGGCGCGACTTGAACACCGGCAGCCCCATCCGCCGACCCTTACGCTTCCCACTGACCGAGTCGAAGAAGTTCTGGTACGCCCGGTCCAGGTCACGCAGCGACTGCTGCAACGGGACCGGGGATACCTCACTCAGCCACTCCCGCTCCAGGGTCCGTTTCGCCGCAGTGATGCAGATCTTCTGCAGATCCCCGCCGCCGATCCACGGCAGCCCGGCCTTGCGCGCGGCCTTGCGCATCGCCAGCGCGTCATTCCACACCACCCGGACACACCCGAACAACCGCGCCAACGCCTGACACTGGGAATCGTCGGGGTAGAGCCGGTAGTTGTAGCGCAGCCTCACCCCGAACCCCCTCTCGCACCAGCCACACACCGTCACGACTCGAACACACTAGCGTAGAGCCGATGGCGGCGGAAGCTGAATATGGGCATGGCAGGCGCTTCCTCTCCGCGCTCCACCTGCCATGCTCGTTGTGGATCACATAGCGGCGGAATATCCTCGATGGGGTGATGTTCCGCCGGCGCGAGGAAATCATGATCGAGGTGTGTGACGACTTCGATTCCGAACTACGCGAGTTCACGGCGAGGACGATCACGTCGCCTGCTCGTGGTCACCGCCCAAAGGTCATCATCTCCAAGCTGGTCAACAGCCCAAGGGCGTCTCCTCGCACTACCTGTGAAAGGAGTCTCCCCGACGAGTCGGCCAGGCCATAATGCATGGGCATTTCTGTCGCAGTTCGGGTCCGCGCTCGGACCGTCCCGCCTGACGGCGGGCCATCCCCCATCGGGGACCGCATACATTACCGCGCTGAAAGACGGGGTCTCTGCGGCCGACTTGGGTGCCGATGGACCACGCCCCGCCAATCGCTCTGTAGAGGATTCGCGCTATATAAAGTCATCTGGACCCTTCCCGGGGTGACCGACAAGGCAAATCGTTAAGATTAATTTGAAATATCCACGTGTGCAATCGCGTCTCAAGGCTACGCGGACTTGGTTCGACTGCTCGGGCGGGATGACAAGCTCAACCGGAACCGCGATTCAACGGTCAAGCGGACTCGCGCTCGACTAGGCGGGCGGGGATGACGATCTCTGTTGGGATCAGTGCGGCTGGTTCGCCGGAGAGGCGTTCCAGCAGGCGCATTCCGCATGCGCGCCCGATTTCTCTGGCCGGGTTCGCCATTGTGGTCAGGCGGGGTCGGACCAGGCTGGCCGCGTCGATGTCGTCGAAGCCCATTACGGCCAGGTCTCCTGGCACGTGCAGGCCGCGTCCGCCTGCCGCGTCCAGGGCGCCGATCGCCATCAGATCGTTGGCGCACAACACGGCGTCTGGGGGTTCGGGCAGGTCCAGCAGCCGGGATACGCCTGCCGCGCCGCCGTGCCTGCTGAAGTGCGTGTATGCGACAAGCTCTGGGTCTGTCGCCACTCCGGCGGCGAGTAGGGCGGACCGGTAACCGGACACTCGTTCGGCCGCTGGGCCTTCCGCGCCCGGTCCGCAGATGAAGCCGATTCGGCGGTAGCCGCGGGCCAGCAGGTAGCGGGTGGCCTCGGCAGCGCCGCCCTCGTCGTCGCTGTGGACCAGGTCGACGCCGTCCTGGACCAGGGTGCCGCCCAGCCGTACCACCGGGATGCCCGCTTCGATGGCCGGGTTCAGGTCTTCGGCGTGGGTGTGGAAGACGGCGAAGGCCAGGCCGTCCACCTGGCGGGCGATCATCTGCTCGATGGCGGCGCGTTCGCGGGTGCGGTCGCCGTCGGTGTTGCTGATGATCTCGTCGTATCCGGCCGGGCGGAGGACGTCCTGCAGGCCGCGGGCCAGTGCGGGGTAGAACGGGTTGGTGATGTCCGGGATGACCAGGCCGACGGTTTGGCTGCGATTGGTGCGCAGACCTCTGGCCAGCACGTTCGGGCGGTAGCCGAGCTGGCGGATGGCTTCCAGCACGCGGTCGCGGGTCTCGGCGGCGACCGGGCGGCGGCCGTTCAGCGTGTGCGAGACGGTGGTCGCGCTGACCCCGGCGACCCGGGCGACACGGACAATGCTGACGCGTTCCCCGCCCCGGTCGCCGCGTCGTGCGGGTTTGGGCGGGTTGAGCAGGTCGAGGGTCTCCTGCGGGTCCAGGGGGCCGCTGGGCGGGCGAGGGGTCCTGACCGGCGCGCGGTTGCGGGACAGCAGGTCGAGCGCGTTCATCAGGATGCGCCTGCCGTGCGCCGCCGCGTCCCCCGGATTCCCCTTGTCGGCCAGCATGAGCAGCGCGGACTCCCACGCCTCCCGCACGGCGGCCAGCAGCAGCGCGGCCATCACGCCCGGCGAAGTCGCCAGATGAGCGGCCTCGATGGCGCGGGCCACTGCGGCCTCGCGCGCCGCGAACGCCTCCCGCGCGTGCGCGCGCAGCAGCGGGCTGTCCCGGTAGACAACCGCGCGTTCGGCCAGCGCCACGGCCGGGTTGGCTAGCGACCCCGCCGGGATGGCCAGCGGTCCCGCCGGGTTGGCGAGTGGTCCGGTCGGGTTGGTCGGTAGTGCAGCCGGGTTGGCGAGTGGTCTGGTCGGGTTGGTCGGCGGTGCGGCCGGGGTGGCCAGCGGCGCGGTTGCGCATGCCCATTCGGCCAGGCCCTGGCGGAGGGTCTCCGGGCTGGTCCAGGAGGCGTCCGGCAGGTCGGGCGGCAGCAGCTTTGGCTCGGCGTCGAAGAAGAGCTGCTCTTTGGTGGGGAAGTAGTTGAAGATGGTCTTCGCGGCCACATCGGCGGCCACCGCGATCTCGGCCACGGTGACAGCCTCGAAACCGCGCTCCGCGAACAGGCGTTGCGCCGTATCGGCGATCGAGCGCCGGGTCAGCGCCTTCCGTCTTTCACGGCGATCGGGGACCTGCTCGGGCATGGACCGATCTTATATCGAGCCACTCCTTACACCGGCTATAAGTTCAGGGATCTGAGAAGGTCGCCAGCCTGCTCGCCGTTATCCGGCGCCGATCACGCCGACGATGGTTCTCGCGGTATCGGCGCCAAGGAGCGACGGCGGCATTCTGAGTGGGGTTCAAGGGCCAGAAGAGCAATAACTCATAGATCCTCAAGCCGCTGACCTCGGCGAACCCTTGGTGAGCACGCAAGTTACTTCTCTGCGGGCCCAAGCTTCCGAGCGCTTCTTGGGGTTCGGGCTTCAGGGTGCTTCGATTCCGCCGTCTGGGCGGCGGACTCGGGATGACCAGCGCTCGTGTTGGTGGGCCACTGGGGGGTGTTCTGCTGCCCTGGTTTCGTCTAGGTCGATTCCCCAGCCGGGGGTGTCGTTCGGGTAGAGGTAGCCGTTTGCTGGGTGGATTGTGCCTGGGAAGACCTCGTGAACGGTGTCGGCGTAGATGTGGCCTTCCTGGATTTGGAAGGCGGGGGAGGTGACGTCGAGGGCTACGTTGGCGGTGGCGCCGATGGGGGAGACGTCGGCGGGGGAGTGCCAGGCGGTGCCGACGCCGGTGAGTTCGCAGAGGGCGGTGAGTTTGCGGGCCGGGGTGAGGCCGCCGATTGCGGAGACGTGCAGGCGTAGCAGGTCGATGCCGCCGCCGGTGATCAGGCGGGCCGCGTCGGACACCGAGCTGAGCTGCTCGCCTGCGGCGATCGGCATTGGCGCGGCGGCGCGGACCTCGGGTAGCCGGTCGTAGAGCTCGGGTGCGATCGGGTCTTCCAGGAAGAACAGCCGGTAGGGCTCCAGTGCGCGGGCCAGGCCAACTGCCTGCTTGGGCGTGAGACGTGAATGCACATCGTGCATCAGGCCCGGTTCCTCGCCCAGCTCTTGGCGGGCACGTTCGAAGAGCAGGGGCGTTTCGCGCAGGTAGCGCTGGACGTCCCAGCCGTCCGGGTAGGGCGAATTCGGGTAGCCGCCCGGAGATCCCGGCGCGCCGTAGTGGCCGAGGCCGGGTGCGCCGGTCTGGAGGCGGACGTGCCGGTAGCCGGCGGCCAGCAGGGCGCGGGCGTGCTCGATGGTCTCCTCGAGAGTGGCGGCGCCCGCGTGCAGGTAGGTGTCGGCGGCGGCGCGAACCCGGCCGCCGAGCAGCTCGTAGACCGGCATTCCGGCGCGTTTGCCCGCGATGTCCCACAGCGCTTGGTCCGCACCGGAGAGAGCGCTGTTCAGGACCGGACCGCCACGCCAGTACGAGGAATAGTGCACCATCCGCGTGATGTCCTCGATGTCCGCCGGATGACGTCCCGTCAGCATCGGGGCCACATGCTGGTCGACCGCAGCGGCCACGGCATGGAAACGCTGGGTGAAAGTGGCGCACCCCAGTCCGTACAGACCGGGCTCGGTGGTGTCGACCTTGACCACCACCAGCGGCACGCCCTCGGGGGCGGTGACGACGGCGCGGACTCTGGTGATGCGCAGGGCGTCGCGGGCCGCCCAGGGGGCCTGGGTCTCCTCCATCATGGCGCGAACAGGTGCTGGGCGGTGAAACCGAGCAGGTCGGCGGCCACGGCGAGATCCACGGGCGCGGTATGGCCGGGCAGGGGCGATCGGCGTTCCACATCGGGATGGTAGCGGCCGAGCAGCTCCTCGGTCGGCTGCGGCGCCAGCGTCGTCGGCGCGGTCACGAAGACCGCGTGATACCCGCTGATCGGCCGCGTGAGCGCCTGCCACCCGGCCATCGCCGCGTCCCTGCTGTCCAGGTACGTCCAGAGCTCCTTGGCCCCCGACTCAGGCGAGACCGCATACCGCGCCGCGGTGTCCTCGAACTTGTCGCCGGGCCCGCCCAGCAGCGGAAACCGCAACGCGACCACGGTCATCCCGTGCCGGCGCGCCATCATCGCCGCCGTGGCCTCGTCCACCTGCTTCGACAGCCCGTACGGATCCTCGATCTGCACCGGCAGCGCCTCGTCCACCGGCACGTACGCCGGATGCAACCGCCGCGCCGCCCACGGCAACCCGAGCACGGACAGGCTGCTGGCCACCACCGCCCGCGACACCCCGGCCTGCCCCGCCTCCTCCAGCACCACGAAGGTCGCCCGCGTGTTCCCGCAGAACACCGCTTCCGGCGTATCCAGCGTGGGCGCCGGAATCGCGGCCAGATGCGCCACCGCGTCCACGCCCTTCAGCGCCTCCCGCACCACCTCCGGATCGCCCGCGCCGCCCACCACGACCCGATCCGCTACATCGCCGGGATCTCGCTGATCGAGCGCGGTCGCCGCGACGCCCATGGCCGCGAGCAGGCGGAGCGTGGCCCGCCCCAACCGGCCCGCTGCCCCCGTGACCAGGACCCGGCGAGGGACCTCCGCCATTCAACACCCTCCGCATTCCGAGGTGCAAAACGTTTTGCCACCGTAGCGTGACCCGCCTTCACGCCTGTTGTCAATGCTCAGCTCTCAATGATCTTGCACTCGATGGCAGAACGGCCCGATAAATAACGATCTTGATACATCCGATGAATGCGCAGATTGTTGATGGGGTTTCAGTCGTGGTTCGACAAAAATCCCCGCAGCTCTCCCCTGGTGCTGGGCATTTCTGATCGCTTTTGTTGGATAAGTAGTCAGCCAGCAGGCTATTGACGCCCTAAAGACATCCAATGTTAACTGCGCCTGACAGTCCCGAACTGGTGTTGGTGCGATGGCCTAGGCCACTGACCACCAGTGGTGCACATCGGGTCTGTGCTGCGCAGAGGGGCCTTCGGGCCGTACCCCGGTCGCCGATTGCCGGGCGTGCGTCTCGTGGCCCCTCTGCCAGGCTCCGCACCCCCCACCTGTCTGCCCAGAGTCACGCATTGCGGCGCCAATCCGTGCACGACCCCGCAACCTTTCGCTGGTCGCGAGGAAGCGAGATCATGTCAATGAGGCTTCAACGAATCCTGCTGGTGTCGCTCCTGGCGGCCGGACTGGGGCTGACCGGCGTGCCGACGCCGGCCGTGGCCTCCACCACCGACCACGCCTTCGACCAGGCCGGCGGGACACTGAACGTCAACCGCGCGGCCTACATGTCCAAGCACGACATCGTGTACAACCGGCCGAACACCAACCCGCTGCACGGGCTCACGGTGGGCAACGGCAAGACCGGCGCGATGGTCTGGCACCAGAACGGCCTCACCATGCAGGTCGGCGGCGTGGACCTGTCCCAGCAGTCCGCCTTCGGCGCGGGCCTGCTCAACCTGCGGACCACCCCCGCGATGGACAGCGGCTACAGCACGTACCAGGAGCGCCTCTCCCTGTACGACGGCACGCACACCACCAAGTACGACAACAACCGCACCGTCACCATCATGGGCTCGCCCGGCTCCGAGGTGATGGGCATCCACGTGGACGACAGCCGCGGCGGCCTGTCCAACATCACGTTCGAGCTCAGCATGTGGGACCCGAACACGGTCCAGAACATGGCCGACGTGCCCGACCTCAACACCTGGCGGAACATCACCTCCTTCGCGGACGCCACCGCCGCCGGCATCAGCCGCGGCCAGACCGACGCGAACAACTTCGGCTACACCCTGGCCGCCAGCGTCGAGGGCGCGAACTTCACCACCCAGGCCGTCAACAACCGCACGGTCCGCTTCACCATCACCCCGACCGCCAGCTACACCATCTGGTTCACCGCCGCCAGCCGGATCAACTCGCCCGGCCTCAACTCGGTGACCCAGGCGCGCAACCAGCTGACCGCGGTGAAGAACACCGGCTACAACACCACGTTCACCAACTACAAGAACTGGTGGCACGCGTTCTGGGAGAAGTCGTTCGTGCAGTACTCGAACGGCTCCAAGGACGCGGACTACATGGAGAACGTGTACTACCTGAGCACGTACATGATCGCGTCCGCGGGTTTCGGGAACTACCCGGCGCACTTCATCAACGGCAACTTCCGGGCGACGCAGGATCAGACCAAATGGAGCAACGCGTACTGGTACTGGAACCAGCGCGACGTCTATTACTCCTTCCTGGCGTCCAATCACGCGGACATGTACAACACGTTCAACCGGTTGCAGAGCCGCAATTACAACGCGCTGAAGGCGTACACGCAGACCCGGTACAACATCGACGCCCTGTGGGTGCCCGAGACGATGGGCTGGGACGGCAACGCGCGCGGCACGATCAACAGCGACTACACCAAGAACATCCTGTCCACCGGCACCGAGGCCGCCTACAGCATGTACCTGCAGTACCGGTACACCAACGACCTCAACTACCTGCAGACCGTCGCGTACCCGTACATGCGGGAGTCCGTGAAGCTCTACAAGGGCCTGCTGTCCTTCGACAGCGCGACCGGTAAGTACTACATGGCCAACTCCAACTCGCACGAGACCTACTGGAACGTGCGGAACGCCATCACCGACCTCACCTCGGTGCGGCTGCTGTTCCCGCTGACGATCGCGGTCAGCCAGCAGCTGGGCGTGGACGCGGGCCTGCGGGCCGAGTGGCAGAACATCCTGAACAACCTGGTCGCCTACAGCGTCGTCAACAACGCCTACCAGCCGCACCAGCCGCCGATCTCGCAGACCCGCAACAACGAGAACGTGGCCGCCGAGATCATCTGGCCGTACGACCTGACCGGCATCGGCTACCCCGACTACTCCACCGCCGTGCAGACCTGGAACGTCCGGCCGCACCCGTACGGCAACGTCTGGTCCAACGACCACGCCCAGGCCGCCCGCCTCGGGCTCGGCGACCAGACCTACAACGGCATGAAGACCATGCTGCAGCGGTACCAGAACTACCCGAACGGCATGACCAACAACACCAACGGCGTGTTCGAGTACCTCGGCATCCACCTGGTCGCCATGAACGAGTCGCTGCTGCAGAGCTACAACGACAAGATCAGGGTCTTCCCGGCGGTCCCGGGCGACTCCACCTTCGTCGGCAAGTTCACCCTGCTCGCCAAGGACGGCCACCTGGTCAGCTCCGAGCGCGAGGGCGGCGAGATCAAGTACGTCGGCCTCAAGTCGCTCTACGGCAAGCAGGCCACCGTGGTCAACCCGTGGGGCACCCAGCAGGTCCGGGTCCGCCGCACCTCCGACAACGCGATCATCACCACCAGCTCGGCCGCCGAGATCAGCTTCGCCACCGCCGCCAACACGGTCTACGTGGTGGAGCGCACCGGCAAGCTGCTGTCGGCCTACAGCTCCACCCAGCTGACCGGCACCGCCAACCAGGGCCAGAAGGCCCTGTCCGGCACCGCCTCCACGCTGGGCCTGGGCACGGGCTCGGGCGGCGGCCTGATCAACGACACCGACCTCACCTACGACGCCAACTGGCACCACACCACCGCGCGGGGTTACGGCGACTACAACGACGACACCCACCACAGCAACACGGTGAACGCCGCCGCGACCTACACCTTCACCGGGACCGGGATCGAGATCCTGTCCGAGCGGTTCAGCGACATGGGCAACATGGATGTCTACCTCGACAACGTGTTCCAGCAGAACGTCAATCTGAACCAGGGCGGCGCCCGCCAGGCCCAGCAGGTCGTCTACGCCAAGACCGGCCTGGCCAGCGGCCAGCACACGCTCCGGGTGGTCAACAAGACGACCTCGGTCGGCATGATCGACGCCCTCCGGGTGACCACTGGGGGCACCTCGCCCACCGGGAACATCGTCGCGCTGCGCTCCCGGGCGAACAACCAGTACGTCACCGCCGCCAACGGGGTCGCGCTGATCGCCAACTCCACCACCGTGGGCACCGGCCAGAGGTTCGAGCGGGTCGACCTGGGCGGCGGCAACATCGCGCTCAAGGCCCAGGTCAACAACCAGTTCGTGGCCGCCGAGAACGCGGGCGCGGCACCGCTCATCGCCAACCGCCCGTCGGCCGGCTCCTGGGAGACGTTCGCCCTGGTGAACAACCCCAACGGCTCGGTCAGCCTGCGGGCCACGGTCAACAACATGTACGTCTGCGCGGAAGGCGGCGGCGCCCAGTCGCTGATCGCCAACCGGGCAGCCATCGGACCATGGGAGCAGTTCGACTTGGTCCCCAGCTGAGGCACCTGATACCGAGCTGAGACCCGCACACCCCTTCAAATCGTCTAATGTCCGACCGGCGGTGGTTTTCCACCGCCGGTCGGCGGCGTTCCGGCGGCGTTGCACGGTCTTCACGCCAATAGTCATCCGATGTATTGTCGACGGACCTCTTGACGTAACTCCGCAGTAAACGGCATGATTTAGAGACGAAACATCGGATGTATGGAGAGTCTCTGTGGATCTGTTGCGGGCCGGACCGGCGCTCACCGGTCAGACGGCAGGTGCCGAAATGCTGGTGGACGGCGGCAAGTGCAGCGCTCTCCGCGTGGTAACCGTATCTTTGCCGGAGCATGTCTGGAAATGTGACCGGATTTTCAACGGCGGGATTAATCCGATGTATCGGGTCGGAATGGTATGAGAGTCGTCGCGCTGGAAACCCACGACATCCGGTTTCCCACCTCACTCGAGCTCGACGGCTCCGACGCCATGAACCCCGACCCCGACTACTCCGCCGCCTACGTGGTGCTCCGCACCGACGACGGCGCCAAGGGCCACGGCTTCGCCTTCACCATCGGCCGCGGCAACGACATCCAGACCACCGCGATCAAGGCGCTGGAGCCGTACGTGGTGGGCCGGGACTGCTCCGACCTGGGCGCGGTCTACCGCGACATCGTCGGCGACTCGCAGCTGCGCTGGCTGGGCCCGGAGAAGGGCGTCATGCACATGGCCATCTCGGCCGTGATGAACGCCCTGTGGGACCTGCGCGCCAAGCTGGCGGGCAAGCCGCTCTGGCTGCTGCTGGCCGAGCTGAGCCCCGAGGAGATCGTCGACCTCCTCGACTTCCGCTACATCACCGACGCCCTCACCCGGCAGGACGCCCTCGACATCCTGCGCGCCGCGGAACCCGGCAAGCGGGCCAGGATCGAGCGGCTGCGCGCCGACGGCTTCCCCGCCTACACCACCTCGCCCGGCTGGCTCGGCTACGACGACGACAAGCTCCGCCGCCTCTGCAAGGAGGCGCTCGACGAGGGCTTCACCCAGATCAAGCTGAAGGTCGGCGCCGACCTGGACGACGACAAGCGCCGGATGCGCATCGCCCGCGAGGTCTGCGGCACCGGCTTCCCGATCGCCGTCGACGCCAACCAGCGCTGGGACGTGGAGACCGCGATCACCTGGATCGGCGCGCTGGCCGAGTTCGAGCCCTGGTGGGTGGAGGAGCCGACCAGCCCCGACGACATGCTCGGCCACGCCGCCATCGCCCGCGAGATCGCCCCGATCCCGGTCGCCACCGGCGAGCACGTGCAGAACCGGATCGTCTTCAAACAGCTTCTGCAGGCGGGCGCGATCTCGTTCCTGCAGCTGGACGCCGCGCGGGTGGGCGGCGTCAACGAGAACATCGCCATCCTCCTGCTGGCCGCCAAGTTCGGCGTGCCCGTCTGCCCGCACGCGGGCGGCGTGGGCCTGTGCGAGCTGGTCCAGCACCTGGCCATGTTCGACTTCATCGCGGTGAGCGGATCCATGGACGGCCGCGTCATCGAGTACATCGACCACCTCCACGAGCACTTCGTGGACCCGGTCGTGATCGAGAACGGCAGCTATGTCGCTCCCCTCGCGCCGGGTTTCAGTTCGGCCCTGCGGGCGGAATCGCTCGCCGAGTTCGCGTACCCCTGGGGTCCGGTCTGGAACACCGCCAATGAATCACCCCCCATTTCCTGAAAGGCAAATCGGCATGAAAAACCTATCTGTCGCGGCGAGCGTCACCCTGCTCGCGCTGGCGCTCGCCGCTTGCGGGTCCGCGGACCCCGCTCCCACGACGGCCGGAAGCGGCGCCGCGTCCGCGCCCGCCGCGGCCGCCGGGGGCAAGGTGGGCGTGGACTTCCCGCGCGCCGACTCCGACTTCTGGAACTCCTATAACAAGTACGTCCCAGAGCTGGCCACCGAGCAGGGTGTCGACCTGATGCCCCCGACCAACTCGCAGAACGACATCGCGAAGCTGGTGGCCAACACCCAGGCGCTGGTCAGCCAGGGCGCCAAGGCCATGATCATGGCCCCCCAGGACACCGGCGCCATCGCCGCCACCCTGGACCAGCTGGCCGAGAAGAAGATCCCGGTGGTCACCGTGGACACCCGCCCCGACAAGGGCAACGTCTACATGGTCGTGCGCGCCGACAACAAGGCGTACGGCACGAAGGCCTGCGAGTTCCTCGGCGAGAAGCTCGGCGGCACCGGCAAGGTCGTGCAGCTGATGGGCGCGCTCTCCTCGATCAACGGCCGCGACCGGGCCGAGGCGTTCCGGGACTGCATGAAGACCAAGTTCCCCGGCATCACCGTCTTCGAGGAGCCCACCGAGTGGGAGGGCACCAAGGCCGCCTCCATGCTGCAGACCCGCCTGGAGCAGCACCCCGACATCAAGGGCGTCTACATGCACGCCGGCGGCGTGCACCTGGCCCCCACCCTGCAGGTGCTGAAGGCCAAGAACCTGCTCGTGCCGCCGACCGACCCCAAGCACATCTTCGTGGTCTCCAACGACGGCATCCCGCAGGAGTTCGCCGCGATCCGGGCCGGTGAGATCGACGCCACCGTGTCCCAGCCCGCCGACCTCTACGCCAAGTACGCGCTCTTCTACGCCAAGGCCGCGATCGAGGGCAAGACCTTCCAGCCCGGTCCGACCGACCACGACAGCACGATCATCCAGCTGCCCAACGGCATGGAGGACCAGCTGCCGGCCCCCCTCGTAACCAAGGACAACGTTGACGACCCCAACCTCTGGGGTAACCAGGTCAAGTAATGACATCTACTGAATTGGGAGTGATCGAGGCCGAGGCGCGCGGTATCACCAAGCGCTTCGGCCCCACCGTCGCCCTCGACAACGCCGGCATCACCATCGGCGCCGGCCAGACCCACGCCCTGGTCGGCAGGAACGGGGCGGGCAAGTCCACGCTCGTCTCCATCCTCACCGGCCTGCAGCGCCCCGACCAGGGCGAGGTGCTCTTCGCGGGCGAGCCCGCGCCCGCGCTCGCCGACCGCGACGCCTGGCGGAGCAAGGTCGCCTGCGTCTACCAGCGCTCGACCATCATTCCGGCGCTCACGGTCGCGGAGAACCTGTTCATCAACCGCCAGACCGAGGGGGGCCGCCTGATCAACTGGCGCGCCCTGCGGGCCCGCGCCCAGAACGTCCTCGACCAGTACGGCGTGGCCATCGACGCCGGCAGCCAGGCGGGCGACCTGAGCATCGAGCAGCGCCAGCTGGTCGAGATCGCCCGGGCGCTCTCCTTCGGCGCGCGATTCATCATCCTCGACGAACCCACCGCCCAGCTGGACGGCCCGGCCATCAGCCGGCTGTTCGACCGCATGCGGGCCCTGCGCGAGCAGGGCGTCACGATGATGTTCATCTCGCACCACCTGGAAGAGGTCTACGAGGTCTGCCAGACGGTCACCGTCTTCCGGGACGCCAGACACGTGATCACCAGCCCTGTGCCCGACCTGCCGCACGACGCCCTGGTGGCCGCGATGACCGGCGAGGCCGCCGTCGCCTACCAGGCCCGCGCCCGCAAGGTGAAGGCCAAGGCCCCGGTCGTGCTCGCGGTCTCCGGCCTCGGCCTGGCCGGCCGTTTCCAGGACGTGGACCTCCAGGTCCGGGGCGGGGAGATCGTCGGTCTCGCCGGTTCCGGCAGCAGCGGCAAGGTGGGCCTGGCCGAGAGCCTGGTCGGCCTGCGCCGCCCCGACACCGGCACGATCACCGTCAACGGCGCCACGCCGCGCCTCGGCGACGTGCCGTCAACCCTGAAGGCCGGGCTCGGGTTCGTCCCGCAGGACCGGCACCACCAGGGCTTCGTCCCGCTGCTGTCGATCGGCGAGAACGCCACCATGCCGATCGCCCGCAAGCTGGGGCGGTTCGGCACGATCTCCTCGGCGCGCCGCCGTACCCGGGCGGAAGGCATGATCGAGCAGCTGGACATCAAGACCACCGGGCCCGACCAGCCGGTCGGCGACCTGTCCGGCGGCAACGCGCAGAAGGTCGTGCTGGCCCGCGCGCTGGCCGACGACCCGTCCGCGCTGGTGGTCATCAACCCGACCGCCGGGGTGGACATCAAGGCCAAGCGGGCGCTGCTCGGCTCGGTGGAGGACGCCGCCGCCCGTGGCGCGGGCGCGGTGCTGGTCTCCGACGAGCTGGACGACCTGCGCATCTGCGATCGGGTGCTGGTCATGTTCCACGGCAGAGTGACGAAGGAATTGCCACGCGGCTGGACCGACAGCGAGCTCGTGGCGGCGATGGAAGGTATCTCCTCATGACGGACTCAGCCATGTCCGACCGGCGGACCCTCGCCCGTCCGGGAGCCGGGCTGCGACTGGGCAGGTTCCGCGACCTCACGCTGGTCCCGGTGATCGTCGTGCTGCTCATCGCCGGATCCTTCGTGGACCCGGTCTTCCTCACCCCCGGCAACCTCACCAACGTGCTCCAGCAGCAGTCCGCGCTGGCGCTGGTGGTGCTCGCCGAGGCGCTCATCCTGATCGCGGGCAAGTTCGACCTGTCGCTGGAGTCCACGGTCGGCATGGCCCCGGCGGTGGCGGTCATGTTCGTCATCCCGGTCTCGGCCGGGGGCTTCGGCCTGGAGATCCCCGCCGCGCTGGCGATCCCGCTGTGCCTGCTGATCGGCGCCGCGATCGGGGCCTTCAACGGCTTCCTGATCCTGCGCTTCCAGCTGTCGGCGTTCGTGGTCACGCTGGCCATGCTGATCGTCGTGCACGGCCTGCAGCTCGGCCTGACCGGCGGCAAGAGCCTGTTCGCGCTGCCCGAGTCGTTCACGTATCTCGGCGGGGCCAACTGGCTCGGCCTGCCCGCCGCCGTCTGGATCACCGGCGTCCTGTTCGCCGCCGGAATCGCCGCGCTCGGCTACTTCCGCGCCGGCCGCTCCCTGTACGCCATCGGCGGCAACGCCGACGCGGCCAGGGCGGCGGGCATCCGGGTGGAGCGGGTGCTCTGGGTGGTCTTCATCGTCGGCGGCACCCTGGCCGCGCTCGCCGGCGTCCTGGAGACCGGCCGCCTGGGCGGCATCAGCGCCAACCAGGGCGTCGGCTGGATCTTCATGGTCTTCGCCGCGGCGGTCATCGGCGGGGTCAGCATGGACGGCGGCAAGGGCACCATCCTGGGCGCGCTCACCGGCGTCCTGGTGATCGGCCTGGTGGAGAACATCCTCACCCTCAAGGGCGTGCCCGGCGAGTGGAAGCAGCTCGTGTACGGCGCGATCATCCTGGTGGCCCTCATGATCAGCCGGTTGGCTGGCGGACGGGCCCAGGACTAACTCATGATGCGAATTTGTGATATTTCATGGGGGTGTCGGGCAGAGTATGCCCGTGTTATAACACGGTTAATTAATCTCCAATAAAAACAAAGAGGGGAGTGACGTGTCGCGCCAACCCTCCATCCGGACCGCGCTCCCCAGGGCGCAACCGGTGGGACACGCCTCCCTTCGCCGGGCCAACCTCTCCCTGGTGCTGCGCCACCTGCGGGACGAGGGCTCGTGCTCCCGCTCCGACGTGGCGGACGCGACCGGCCTGCACCGGGCCACCGTCTCCAGCCTGATGGCCGAGCTCATCGAACGCGGCCTGGTCCGCGAGCTCGGCACGGCCCGGGCGGGCGCCATCGGCCGCCCGCGCCGGGCCGTCGCGCTGGACGGCTCGCACGTGGGCGCGCTCGGCATGGAGATCAACGTCGACTACATCGCCGTGTACGGCATCGACCTGGGCGGCCGGGTCCTGGTGGAGCGGCGGATCGGCTTCGACGCGATGGGCGAGGGCCCTGACCGCTCCCTGGTGGAGCTCGGCCGGGTCGCCAGGAAGGCCATCGCCGAGATGCGCAGGGCCGGCGCCGCGCCCGGCGGGATCGTGGTCGCGGTCCCCGGCCTGGTCGACATCGGCCCCGGCGTGGTCACCCTGGCCCCCAACCTCGGCTGGGACGACCTGCCTCTCGCCGAGCGGCTCCGCGCCGAACTCGGCGGCTTCCGCGCCCCCGTCGGCGTGGACAACGACGCCAACCTGTCCGCCCTGGCCGAGTACACCTCGGGCGTGGCGGCGGGGACCCCCGACATGGTCTACCTCACCGGCGAGGTCGGCGTCGGCGGCGGAATCATGGTGGGCGGGCGATTGCTCCGCGGCGCCGACGGCTTCTCCGGGGAGGTCGGCCACCTGCCGGTCAACCCGTCGGGGCGGCGCTGCGGCTGTGGCCGTACCGGCTGCTGGGAGACCAAGGTGGGGCTCGCCGCGCTGGTGCGGGCCGCCACCCCGGATCGGGCGTACGAGCGGGGCGCGGCAGCGCCCCCCGACCCCGAGGTACGCGTGAAGGAGATCTCCAGAGCTCTGGCGGCGGGCGAACCGCGCACGCTGGCCGCCGTCGCGGAGGTAGGCAGATGGCTCGGGCTCGGCGGCTCGATCCTGGTCAACCTCTTCAACCCGAGAGTGATCGTGATTGGCGGATATTTCGCCCGGCTGGCCGAGCGGCTCATCCCGCCCGCGCAAGCCGAGCTGGAACGCCTCGTGCTGGCGGGCCCGGCGGCCCGCTGCCGGTTCCTCGCCTCCAACCTGGGTTTTGGCGCCGCATCCCGCGGCGCCGCGAGCATGGTTGTCGATCACATCATGGACGATCCCGCCGCGATCGGCTTCGCGCCGGCCGCGCGCTCGTCCGTGGGCAGTGTGTAGTTTGCACTGCCCGTATGTTGTACCTGCCGGCGGCGGCACCCCGTCCGGCGACTTGTGGTATCCGCATGACCGCAGCACCCGGCAACAAGCGCGTCGGCGCGCGCCTTGCCTGACAGATCGACTTATGTCAGGAAAGGAAGTTCCATGTCTCACCACGTCTCCTCTTCCCGTCAGCCGTCATGATGGTCGGGATTTGGCTAATCGGGGCGCGAGGCTCGGTGGCGACGACGGTCGTCGCGGGCGCGGCAGCTCTCAGGGCCGGGCTCGCCCCGCCGATTGGATGTGTTACTGAATCGCCTGAGTTCCGGGGTCATGGACTGCCGGGATTCGGGCACCTCGTGTTCGGTGGACATGATGTCACCAGCACGCCGCTCACCAAGCGGGCCGAGGAGCTGACCCGGTCCGGGGTCATCCCGCCCCCGCTGGCCGAACTGGTCCGGCCCGCGCTGGACGCGGCCGACAGCGAGATCCGGCCCGGCGCCACCGAGGGAGGTCCCCAGGGCGCGGTGGCCCGGCGGCTCATCGGCGACCTGGCCGAGTTCCGGGAACGCCGGGGCCTGGCCCGGGTGATCGTCATCAACGTCTCCTCCACCGAGCCGCCCGCGGCTCCCGATCCCGCGCATCTCAGCCTGGAAGCGCTGGAACAGGCGCTGGAGGGCGACTTCCCCGTGCTGCCCCCCTCGTCGCTGTACGCCTATGCGGCGCTCAGCGCCGGTTGCCCGTATGTCGACTTCACTCCCTCCACGGGTGCGCGGTTACCCGCCTTGGATGAATTAGCCAGGCGGCGCGGGCTGCCGTACGCCGGGAGCGACGCCAAGACCGGCGAGACGCTGGTCAAGACCGCGCTCGCGCCGATGTTCGCGGTGCGGGGGCTGGCGGTGCGGTCCTGGTCGGGGACCAACCTGCTGGGCGGCGGGGACGGCGCGACGCTGGCCGATCCGGCGGCGGGGGAGAGCAAGCTCATCTCCAAGGACCGGGCGCTGGCCGAGATTCTCGGGCATCCGGTGGAGGGGCGCACCCACATCGACAACGTGCCGCATCTGGGTGACTGGAAGACGGCCTGGGATCACATCACCTTCGACGGGTTCCTCGGGGTGCGGATGTCGATGCAGTTCACCTGGCAGGGGTGCGACTCGGCGCTGGCCGCGCCGCTGGTGCTGGACCTGGCGCGGCTGATGGCGCGGGCGCACGAGCGTGGCGTGGCCGGGCCGGTGGCCGAGTTCGGGTTCTTCTTCAAGGATCCGGTCGGCAGCGACGAGCATCGGTTGCACGCGCAGTACGAGGCGCTCCGCCAGTGGCTGGGGGAGTGAGATGGATCTCGCCTCATTGGTCCAGCTTGTCCGGGCTCCGGCGGCGCTGACCGTGCCGGGCGATACGGTCGCGGGCGGGTCGATCCAGCCTGGTCTGGCCGCGTCGTCGGTGTGCCTGTACTGGGCGGGGATGGCGCTCAACGACTACGCCGACCGGGATCTCGACGCGCGGGAACGGCCCGAGCGGCCGATTCCGTCCGGGCGGATCCAGCCGGGGCAGGCGCTCGCCGTCGCCGCGGGTCTGACCGCGGCGGGGGTCGGGCTCGCCGGGCTCTCTGGTGGCCGCCGGGGTCTCGGCGTCGCCACCGGTCTGGCCGGGGTGGTCTGGGCGTACGACATGGGCTTGAAGGACACGGTCCTCGGGCCGGTCGCGATGGCCGCCGCGCGCGGGCTCGACGTGCTGCTCGGCGGACCTTCGACCAGCCCGCTGGCGGCGGCGTCGGTGGCCGCGCACACGCTGGGCGTCACCACGCTGAGCCGGGGTGAGGTGAACGGCGGCTCGACGGTTCGATCCGCCGTCACCCTGGCCGCCACGGGCGTGGCCGCCGGGCTCGCCGCCTGGCACATCGCCAAGGGCGGCGACCGGCTGGCGAGACTCGCCGGATTCGGGCTGCTCGCCGGGTACGCGGCGCTGGTCGGGCGTCCGCAGCTGGCGGCGGCCCGCAGCGGCGACGCCAAACTCACCCGCTCGGCCGTCGGGCGCAGCATCATCGGGCTCCTGCCGTTGCAGGCCGCGCTCACGGCCGGGAGCGGGCGCCTCGGCCCCGCCCTCGCGCTGGCGGCGGCGCATCCGGTGGCGGCGAACCTGGCCAAGAAGGTGTCGCCGACATGAGGTTCGGATATGGCACCAATGGGTTCGCGAATCACCGATTGTCGGACGCGCTCGGCGTCATCGCCGACCTCGGGTATGAGGGTGTCGCGCTCACCTTGGACAGCGGTCACCTTGACCCCTACGGGCCGTTCTTGTCCCGGCGGATCGCCCAGGTCGGTCGCTGGCTGGATCGGCTCAAGCTGAGCCTGGTGATCGAGACCGGTGGGCGTTACGTGCTCGATCCGGTGCACAAGCATCACCCCACGCTGGTGCATCCGCCGGACCAGGCCGCCCCCCGGGTGGATCTGCTCCGGCGGGCGGTCAGGGTCGCGGCCGAGCTTGGGGCGGAGGCCGTCTCCTTCTGGAGTGGCACTCGTCCGCCCGGGGTTCAGGATGGCTGGGACAACCTGGCCAAAGGTGTCGAAGCCGTACTCGTCGAGGCGGAGACGTGCGGGGTCACGCTCGGGTTCGAGCCGGAGCCGGGGATGCTCGTCGAGGATATCGCCGGGTATGAGCGGCTCCGCGGCATGCTCGGGCAGCCGGCGCGGCTCGGGCTCACGCTCGATATCGGGCACTGCCGGTGCAATGAGCCGGATCCGGTTCCGGAGGCTGTCCGGCGGGCCGGGCCCTATCTGGTGAATGTGCAGATCGACGACATGCGGCGGGACGTGCACGAGCACCTGGAGTTCGGGGAAGGCGAGATCGACTTTCCGCCGGTGCTGGCCGCGCTGACCGAGACCGGTTACCAGGGGCTGGTCAGCGTCGAACTGCCCCGGCACAGCCACGCCGCGCCGGTCGTGGCCGAACGTTCGCTGCGTTTCCTCCGAGAGGCGGTGTCATGATCCCCACCATTCGCCCGCATCTGACCGGCGACGGCGTCAGCTGGCTGGACGCCGCCATCGCCAAGATCCACGCCGACGCCGGGGCGATCTTCGCGCTCTTCCCGGCGGCCGGGCGGCGTTGCGGCCGGGGACCCTTGGACGACGGCTGGACCGTCGACCAGGCCGTCCGGGTCACGCTGCTGCTGGAACTCCCGCTCGACGGCGAGCCGCTCGGCCTGCTCCTGTTCGACCTGTACGCGCACGGCGACGCCGGAGAACGGCTCGCCGTGCTGGCGTCGCTGTCGGCTTTCGACGACGCCGGTCGCCTCGGCGAAGCCGGGCTGCCGATCGTCCGCGACGCGTTGCGTACCAGCGACACCCGCCTGATCGGCGCCGCCATGAGCCGGTACGGCGCCGCCCACCTGCCCGCCGAGGCCTACCGGCAGGCCGTCCTGAAATGCGTCTTCACCGGTGTGCCCCTGTCCGGCGTGGCCGGTCTGGAGTCGCGCGCGGACCGGGAACTGGCCCGGATGATGGCCGATTTCGCGAAAGAGCGCGAAGCGGCCGGGCGGGTCGTGCCGCCCGACATCTGGCCGATCCTCGAACGCCACCCGGACCTGCTGGCCGGCCTGTCCTCCGACACGAAGGGTGCGTCGTGATGCGAATCTTCGACCCGCACATCCACATGACCTCGCGAACCACCGACGACTACCGCCGCATGTACGACGCCGGGGTTCGCGCCCTGGTCGAGCCCGCGTTCTGGCTGGGACAGCCGCGTACCTCGCCGGGGACGTTCGCCGACTACTTCGACGGGCTGCTCGGGTGGGAGCCCTACCGGGCGGCGCAGTATGGAATCGCCCATCACTGCGCGATCGCCCTCAATCCCAAGGAGGCCAACGACCCTCGGCTGCGCGGCGTGCTCGACCTGCTGCCGCGTTACCTGGCCAAGGATCGGGTGGTCGCGGTCGGCGAGGTCGGCTACGACGAGATGACCCCCGCCGAGGACGAGGTCCTCCAAGCTCAGCTGGCGCTCGCTCTCGAACACGAACTGCCGGTTCTGGTGCATACTCCGCACCGGGATAAAGCGGCAGGAACCCTTCGGACTCTCGACGTGGTGAAGGACTCGGGCCTACCGCCGGAGATGATCCTCGTCGACCATCTCAACGAGATGACCGCCAAAGCGGTGGCCGACAGCGGCTGCTGGTCCGGCTTCTCCGTCTATCCGGACACGAAGATGGACGTGCACCGGATGATCGCCCTGCTTCGCTTGTATGGCACCGACCGGGTTCTGGTGAATTCGGCCGCCGACTGGGGTCACAGCGACCCGCTCAAGACCCGCGCGGTCGGCGACGCCATGCTGGCCGACGGCTTCACCGAAGAAGACGTGGACAAGGTCCTTTGGGCCAACCCCGTCGCCTTCTACGGACAAAGCGGACGGCTGGAACTCGACGAGGTCAGCCCGGCCGCCGACTACGCCGGAAACACCATCAAACGGGGAGTGGCGCCGTGAGGTTCCGCCACCCGGACGGTTCCACCGTGCACCTCGCCTACTGCACGAACGTGCATCCGGCCGAGGACCTCGCCGGGGTGCTCGCCCAGCTCCGCGACTACGCCGGTCCGGTGCGGCGCAAGCTGGGCGTGCCCCGCCTCGGGGTCGGGCTCTGGCTGTCTCGTCCGGTCGCCGACGCGCTGGCCGCCAGCCCCGCCGAACCCGTACGCCTTCGCGCGGCCCTCGACCGGGAGGGCCTTGAGGTGGTGACCCTCAACGGGTTCCCGTATCGGGGGTTCCATGATGAGGCGTCCGCCAAGTTGCGCGTCTACCAGCCGGACTGGACGTCGGACGAACGCCTCGATTACACGCTCGACCTGGCCAGACTGCTGACGGGGTTGCTTCCCGACGACGTCGTCACCGGGAGTGTTTCCACGTTGCCGCTGGCTTGGCGTACGCCGTGGTCGGCCGAGCAAGCCGCCACGGCCGCGCGGAACCTGGACCGGCTGCGGGACGGGCTCGCGTCGCTGGCCGAGGCGACCGGGCGGACGATCAGGGTCGGCTTCGAGCCCGAGCCCGGCTGCGTGATCGAGACAACCACCCAGGCGGCCGCCCATTTGACCGGCCTGGATCCCGACTATCTGGGTCTATGTCTGGACGCCTGCCATCTGGCCGTCGGATTCGAGGACCCATTCGAGGCACTCGGCCGGCTGGACGCGGCCGGACTGCCGATCATCAAGATGCAGGCCTCCTGCGCCCTGCGAATCGACGACCCCGGCATCGCGCACGACGAACTCGCCGCCTTCGACGAACCACGATTCCTCCACCAGACCCGCGAACAGGGCACCCCAGGCACAGACGACCTAGGCGAGGCACTGGGCGGCGGTTTGCCGGGAACCTCACCATGGCGCGTGCACTTCCACGTGCCCCTGCATTCCGCCCCCACCGCACCACTGGGCTCCACGCAGGACGTCCTCGACGACACGTTCCGGGCGGTTCTCGGCGGGCCGATCGCCCGTACCCACCACATCGAGGCGGAGACGTACACCTGGCAGACCCTCCCACCCGACCGGCGCCCCCGCACGCGGGAAGCCCTCGTCGACGGGATCGCCAGCGAACTCGCCTGGATCCGCGACCGCCTGACCAACCTCGGCCTGAAGGAGGAGGCATGACAGTCAAGCCTCTGGTGGTCATCGACGTGGTCGGGCTCACCCCCCGGCTGCTCGACCACATGCCCAACCTGCGCAGACTCGGCGCTCCGGCGACCCTGGGAACCGTGCTCCCCGCCGTCACCTGCTCTGTGCAGTCAACCCTGCTCACCGGCAGGCCCCCACGCGACCACGGCATCGTCGGCAACGGCTGGTACTTCCGCGACCTCGGCGAAATCATGCTCTGGCGCCAGCACAACGGCCTCGTCGAAGGCCCCAAAATCTGGGACGACGCCCGCGCCGTCAAACCCGACTACAAAGTCGCCAACATCTGCTGGTGGTACGCCATGGGCGCCGCCACCGAAATCACCGTGACCCCCCGCCCGATCTACCACGCCGACGGCCGCAAATCCCCCGACTGCTACACAACCCCACCAGAACTCCGCGTCGACCTCACCCGCGAACTCGGCCGTTTCCCCCTCTTCTCCTACTGGGGCCCCAAAGCGGGCATCGAATCCAGCCGCTGGATCATCGCCGCCGCCCGCCGCATCCTCACCACCGAACGCCCCGACCTCACCCTCGTCTACGTCCCCCATCTCGACTACGACCTCCAGCGTTTCGGCCCATCCGGCCCCGAGGCCATCGCCGCCGCCCGCGATGTCGATCAAGCCCTCGGCCCCCTGCTGGACGACGTCTCCGCCGCCGGCGCGACCACCGTCGTCCTCTCCGAGTACGGCATCGTCGACGTCTCCCGCCCCATCGACATCAACCGCGCCCTCCGCGAGGAGGGCTTGCTGTCGGTCTACCGCCAGGCGGGCATGGAATACCTCGACCCCTGGACCTCCCGCGCCTTCGCCGTCGCCGACCACCAGCTCGCCCATATATACGTGCGCGACGAATCCGACACCCCCGCCGTACGCAAACTCATCTCCGCCCTCCCCGGCGTCGACCAGGTCCTCGACGCCGACGGCAAAGCCGCCTTCGGCCTCGACCACTCCCGCTCCGGCGAACTCGTCGCCATCGCCGCCCCCGACGCCTGGTTCACCTACTACTACTGGCTCAACGACGCCCAGGCCCCCGACTTCGCCCGCGGCGTCGACATCCACCGCAAACCCGGCTACGACCCCGCCGAACTCTTCCTCAACCCCCAAGACCGCTGGGTCAAAGCCAAAGCCGGCCTAGCCTTGGCCAAGAAAGAACTTGGCTTCCGCTACACAATGCCCGTCGTCCCCCTCGACCCGTCCTGCGTCCGAGGCAGCCACGGCCGCCTCCCAGACGACCCACTCGACGGCCCCGTCCTCCTCAGCGACGCCTCCCTGGACCAGGGAACCTACGCGGCCACCGACGTGAAAGACCTGCTCCTGCGTTTCGCCGGACTCAGAACGTCAAACTGAACCACCACTCGCCGAGCCGCGGCGGCACTCCCCCAGGAGTTCTTGGAGCTTCGAAGATGGAGAGTGCCGCCGTTGCCGAGCAGGTGAGCGACCACAGGCGCTGTCGGGTTTCGTCCGGCATGATGGGGTGAGATTCCACCCAGGAAGGAACCCATCACGTGCGCCCCGAGAAGAACTCCGTGCTCGCGGTGACGCCCGGGCCCGCGGCGGGCGTGCGCGGAGCGATCGCGGGGAACCTGCGACGCACCCGGCTGGCGCGCGGGTTCAGCGTGCGGGAACTGGCCGAGCTGACCGGGGTCAGCAAGGCGCTCATCTCACAGATCGAGCGGGGGGTGGCCAACCCCACCATCGAGGTGCTGACGCGGGTGGCCCACGCGCTCGGGCTGACGTTCGCCGAACTGACCCGGGTACATCTGACCGGGCCGGAGGTGATCCGCAGGGGCGAGGGCACGACGGTGGCGGTGGGCGAGACCACGGTGCGCAGCCTGTTCGCCGCACCCGACCGGCGGCGGTTCGAGCTGGCCGAAGGCGACCTGCCACCGATGACGCGCAGCACCAAGAGCGCGCACGGGCCTGGGTCGGTCGAACACGCGTACGTGGTGTCGGGCGAGGTGACGGTGGAGACCAGCGCGTGGTCGGTGTGCCTGGACGAGGGGGACGCGGTCCGCTTCGCCGCCGAACTCGACCACGTCTACGTCACCGGCGAGCGAGGCTGCCGGGTGCTGACCTTGCTCTCCTTTTCCGAGGACTAGACGTTCTGCCTGGTGAGTCGGATGGCTCAAGTACAACTAGCCGGGCCAGCGGGCCGAGCCGTCGGGCACGCTGGCCAGGAGTTCGCGCGTGTAGGGGTGAGTGGGGGCGTCCAGGACGCGGTCCACGGGGCCGGTCTCGACGCACTCGCCGGCCCGTAGGACGTACAGGCGGTCGGCGAGCTGCCGCACCACGGCCAGGTCGTGGGTGATGAACAGCATGCCCATCGACAGGCGCTCGCGCAGGCCGGCCAGGAGGGTGAGGATCTGGGCCTGGACGGAGACGTCCAGCGCGGATACCGGTTCGTCGCAGATCAGGAGCCGGGGTTCGCCGGCCACCGCCCGGGCGATGGCGACGCGCTGGCGTTCGCCGCCCGACAGGTGCGCCGGCCGTAGCCGGGCCAGGGCGGGGTCGAGCCCCACCAGCTCCAGCAGCCCGGCCACGTCGGCGGGGCGGCCGTCCGCGGCCTGGGCCTCTTTGAGGGTGGCGCCGACGGTGCGGGCCGGGTTGAGCGTCGAGTACGGGTCCTGGAAGATCATTTGTGCGGTGCGGCGGGCCCAGCGCACCTGGTGGCGGGGCATGCGGGTGTAGTCGGAGCAGTCCTGGCCGGCGAGCAGGATCGTGCCCGCATCCGGCCGTTCCAGGCCGGTCACGCAGCGGGCCAGCGTGGTTTTGCCCGAGCCCGACTCGCCGACCACGGCCACGATCTCGCCGGGCGCGACGGTGAGCCCCACGCCCGCCAGCGCAGGCCGGGAGCCTCCCGGGTAGGTCTTGCGCAGGTCGCGCATGTCGAGCACCGGCTCGGCCACAGCACGTACGGACGGGATGGCCGCCAGGCGGCGGTCGGCGGGCGGCTCGGCGGAGAGCAGCGCCCTGGTGTACGGGTGCCGCTGTTCCGCACGCAGTTCTGCTGCCCGCCCCACTTCGACGACGCGGCCCGCATACATGACGACGATCCGCTCGCACATGGAGAACGCCACCCGCAGGTCGTGCGTGATGAGCAGGAATGTCATGTCCCGTTCGCGCTGGATGCGGCGGATGAGGGCCAGCACCTCGCGCTGGGTGGTGGCGTCGAGTGCGGTGGTGGGCTCGTCGGCGAGCAGGACGCGCGGGGCCGCGGCGAGTGCGGCGGCCAGCCCGACCCGCTGCCGCTGGCCGCCGGAGAGTTGGAACGGGTAACGCCCGGCCACGTCGGCGCCCAACCCGACCTCCGTCAGCAGCCTGGGCACTTCGGTCGTGCGGCCGGCACCCCTCGGCAGGCCGTCGGCGATCTGCCGGCCCACCTTGCGCAGGGGGCTGAGCAGCGTGAACGGGTCCTGCATGAGCAGCGACACGGTGCCGCCGCGCAGGCGGCGCAGGGCGCGCGGGTCGCCGTTCACCCGCTGCCCGGCGATGCGTACCTCGCCCTCGGCGGCCAGCCCCGACGGCAGCAGCCCCAGCAGTGCCCGTACGGTCAGCGACTTGCCGGAGCCGGATTCGCCCACGATGGCCACCGACTCGCCCGGCCCGGCCTCGAACGACACGCCGGACAGCAGCGTGCGGCCGGTCGCCGGCTGCCGTACCGTCAGCCCTTCGATGTGCAGCATGTCAGCGTGCCCTTCCGCGCCGGTCGACGCGCTCGTGCAGCCAGTCGCCGACCACGTTGAGCGCGGCGGCGGTGGCCATGATGGCCAGGCCGGGGGCGATGACCGCCCAGGGGTTGGCGATGAGCTGGGTGCGGTTGTCGGCCAACGTGCGGCCCCAGTCGGGCGATCCGGCGGGGACCCCGAGCCCGAGGAACGACAGCGATGACAGCGACACCAGCGCGTACGCGAAGTTGACGAAGGCCGAGGCGAGCGTGACCGGGGCGACGTTCGGCCAGATGTGCCTGGTCATGATGCGCCAGGAGGAGAGGTTCTTCAGCAGGGCCGCCTCGACGTAGGGGCGGTGGCGCTGCTCCAGCACCGCGCCGCGCACGGCCCGGGTGTCGGTGGGGGCGAACAATACGACGAGCACCGCGATGGCCAGTACGTAGCCGCCGCCGAGCACACCGGCGACGACGATGGCGACCAGCAGGGCGGGCAGCGAGAACATCAGGTCGGCCCAGCGCATGGTCAAGGCGTCCACCCAGCCGCCGAGGTATCCCGCTGCCAGGCCGAGGAGGTTGCCGATGATCATGGAGCCGACGGCGACGGTGAGCGCGCCGGGGAGTGCGGTACGGGCTCCGGCGATGAGGAGCTGGAGCACGTCGCGTCCGAGGTCGTCGGTGCCGAGGGGGTGGCCGGGTCCGGGGCCGATGATGCCGGTCATGAGGTCCTGCGCGGTGGCCCCGGGCACCAGCCAGGGCCCGAACGCGGCGGCGATCCCCGCGCCGGCCAGCACGGCCAGCGCGGCGAGCACGAGCAGCGGGGGCCGCCTCACGAGGGGCCTCCGCCGAGCCGGACCCGCGGGTCCACGAGCGAGTAGCCGACGTCCACCAGCAGGTTGACCGCGGCGATGAGCAGGGTGAGCAGCAGCGCGAGCGCCTGCACGACCGGCACGTCCTTGAACGTCACCGACTCGACCAGCAGTGACCCCAGCCCCGGCAGCGCGAAGGTGATCTCCACCAGCACCGTTCCGGCGAGCATGCCGGTCACGATGAGCCCGGCCGCGGTGAGGATCGGCACGAGCGAGTTGCGCAGGGCGTAGCCGAGCACGACGGGGCCGGCGAGGCCACGGGCCCGCGCGAACACCACGTAGTCCTGCTCCAGCTCGCGTACCAGGGCGGCCCTGCTGAAGCGGACGAGCATGCCCACCGCGCCGACGGCGAGCGCGGCGGCGGGGAGCGTGAGGTGCCAGACCTGGTCGGCGAGCCCTTCCCCGGTGCCGTAGACGGGGAACCAGCCGAGCCCCAGTGCGAACACCACGAGCAGCAGCAGCCCGACGGCGAACGGCGGCGCGGACAGTCCCACGACCCCGGCGGTCACCACCAGCCGGTCGGCGGCCCGGCCGCGGCGTAGCGCGCCCAGCACGCCGAGTGGGACCCCGGCCAGCGCGGCGAGCAGGGTGCCGTAGCCGGTGAGGGCGAGCGTGAGCGGCAACCGCAGGCCGAGCATGTCGGCGACGGGGACGCCAGTCCTGATCGAGGTGCCCAGGTCGCCGCGGAGCACGCCGCCGAGCCAGCGCAGGTACTGGACGGCGACGGGGTCGTTGAGGTGGTAGCGGGCCTGGATGGCGGCGATGGTCTCGGCGGTGGCCGGGCGGGTGCCGAGCAGGGTCTGCTGCACCGAGCCGGGGGCCAGATAGAGCAGGCCGAACACGCCGATCGAGAGCAGGAGCACGACGGCGGCGGTGCCGGCGAGCCGGTGCAGCAGGAAGGTACCCCAACCCTTCACAGCACCCCGCTCTCCGTCAGCCAGCCGATCACGCGTTCTGTCGCGTCCCTGCGGTGGGCGGGTTCGACCAGTTCGTGGCCTTCCCGAGGGTAGACGACGAGCCGGGTGCGCACGCCCGCCGTGGTGTATGCGCGGTAGAGCTGCTCGGCCTGGCCGAGCGGGGTGGTGCGGTCGCGATCGCCGTGCAGGATGAGGGTCGGGGTGCCGGAGCCCGCAGCGTGGTAGATCGGGGAGCGGGCGGCCAGGCGCTCGCGCCCGCCGGGGGTGAACGGGTCGGCTCCCGCGTGGTAGAGCGGGTCGAAGCCGGTCGCGAGGTTGCTGGCGGTGGCGAAGCTCAACCAGTCCGATACCCCGGACATGACGACTGCGGCGCGGAACCTGCGGGTCTGGGTGGTGGCCCACGCGGTCAGGTAGCCGCCGTAGCTGAGTCCCATGACGGCGAGCCGGTCGGGGTCGGCGACGCCGGTCTCGACCAGGTGGTCCACCCCGGCGAGCAGGTCGGCTAAGTCCGCCGCACCGAGCCGGCCGATGACGGCGCGGGCGTAGTCCTGGCCGCGGCCGCTGCTGCCGCGCGGGTTGGGCAGCAGGACGGCGGCTCCGGCGTGGGCGAGCGGCACGGCGAGCCGGTTGGACTCGGCGGGCGCGAACGCGCTGGACCACAGCCAGGTCGGCCCGCCGTGCGCGATCGTCACCAGGGGGCGCGGTCCGTCCCCGCCGGGGGCGGTGAGGAGCAGACCGGAGACCGGCAGGCCGTCGGAGGAGGTCCAGGTGATCTCCCGCTGCTCGACGGCCAGGTGGGCGAGCCGGGCGTTGAGCGCGGTCCGCGGACGCCAGTCGCCGTCCTTGACCGCGGCGACGGCGATCTCGGGCGGCCGGCCGGTCGTCTCCCAGCAGGCGGCGGCCAGCGGGCCGGCCACCGACAGGGACGGCTGGCCGTCGCGCCCGCTCAGCGTGCCCCGGGCGGTCCAGCGGCTGAGCACCTGCCCGTCGGCCGCGCCGAGCAGGCCGCCGTGCACGCCGGTGCCGGACCAGCCGGCGAACCAGAGCGTCTCGGCGTCGAGCCAGCCGAGGTCGGTGACGTCGTCCAGGTCGCCCAGGGGCGCGATCGTGCCCGTATCCAGGTCGGCGCGGAGCACGCGGCCCGAGACGATGGACAGGCCCTCAACGGTGACCGCGTGCCGGCCGCCGGGGGCGAGCCTGGGCCGGTTGAGCTGCCAGCGGCTGCGGTACAGGGTGCGGACCTCGCCGCCGTCGACCAGGTCGAGGCGGGGACGGTAGTACCCGGCCGGGGTCTCGTCGTCGGAGGTCACGGCCAGCACGCGGCCCTCGCGCCAGTCGGCGTCCCAGACCGTGCGGCCGGGCAGCGGGATGGCGCGCGGCGCGGTGTCGCCGCCGACGGCGAGCCAGGCCAGCCGCCGTAGCCGGTTCCCCGGCGCGAGCACGAACGGGTCGGACGGGTCGGGCACGCGCAGCCCCAGGTGGCTGCCGTCGCGCTCGCTGCCCGGGTCGGCCAGCCGGACCAGGACCGTGCCGTCGCCGCCGGGGATGAGGTCTTCGATCTCGCCGTCCACCCGCGCCTGCCAGGCCAGGCCGAGGCCGGCATCCCTGACCTCGATGTGGTCGCCGCCCGCGGCCAGGAGCAGCCTTCCGTCAGGGAGCCAGCGGGTGAGGGTGTGCGGGCCCGGGCCGGGCACCGGTCGCAGCCCGCCGTCCGGGCCCAGCACGTGGGCGAGGCCGTCGATGACGCAGGCTACGTGCTCGCCGTTCGGGTGCAGCGCCACCGACTCGGGGACGCGCAGCCCGGCCAGCGCGTCGTGGACCTCCAGCGGTCCGGCCATCAACGGGCCGCGATCTCGGTCGCCCACGGGCCGACGAAGAAGTAGGGCCCGAACCCCTCGGCCGTGACGTTCTTGCCGAAGGCCGTGGCCGCCTCGCCCCACCACAGCGGCTGGTAGGGCACGTCGGCGGCGGACTTCACCAGTGCCTCGCCGAGCAGCCTGCCCCTGGCCGCGTCGTCCGTGCTCGCCTTGGCGTCGTCGAGGAGCTTGGTGACCTCGGGGTTGTCGTACTCGGCGATGTTGGTGCCGTTCGCACCGGTGGCCGAGCCGTGCAGGAGCTGCTGGACGTACTCGGCCGCGTCGCCGGTGGTGGCGAAGTACCAGCCCAGGTAGATGCCGGAGGCGTGCTTGCCGAGGTCGGCGATCCACTGCTCCAGCGGCACCTCCTTGACCTCCAGCGTGATGCCGATCTGGCTGAGGTTCTCGGCGAGGGTGAGCGCGGCCCGGCCGAGCTGGGGGCCGCTGCTGGGGTAGGTGAGCATGTCGCCGAACCCGTGGGGGGTGGCCGACTGCGCCAGCTCCGCCTTGGCCATGGCCAGGTCGAAGCCGGCCTGCGGGATGCTCGCGTACAGGCTGGTCACCCCGGCCTGGTCCAGGACGCCGCCCCACTGGGCGGGGTCGGGGATGGTGGCGGCGACCTTGCCGTGGCCGCGCAGGACGCTCCTGACGATGCCCTCGCGGTCCACGGCGTGCGCGACGGCCCTGCGGACGTGAATGTCGTTCCAGGGCTTCTTGGCGGTGTTGAAGGCCAGCGTGACCAGGGAGCGGTCGCCCGAGGTCATGAGCTGGACGCCGGGGAGGGCCTTCCACTGGTCGATCTGCTCGGCGGGAACGTTCAGCGCGACGTCCACCGAGTCGCCGCGCATGGCAAGCAGCCGGGTGGACTCCTCCGGGATGAAGTCGATCTTGATCTGCCCGTACGGCGCCCTGCCGCCCCACCAGCCGTCGTTGCGCTCCAGCGTGACGTGCGAGTCGGGCGCGAACTCCGCCACCTTGTAGGGGCCGGTGCCGAGCAGCTTGCCCTCGGGCGTGCCGATCTTCTCGCCGGTGGCCTCGATGAACTTCCTGCTGGTCACCAGGAGGGTGCCCGGGGAGGGCGTCCAGGCGAAGGAGGCGTCGGGACTCTTCAGCCTGATCGTGATCTCCGCGGGGCCGGTCGCTTCGACGGACGCCACGTTGGCGTAGGCGTAGGCGAAGGCGGTGGTGGAGCCCTTCTTGGCGTGCAGGTTGAGGCTGGCGACGACGTCATCGGCGGTCATCGGGCTGCCGTCGGAGAACGTGATCCCGGCGCGCAGCGTGTAGACGTACGTGGTGGGGTCCCTCCTCTTCCACGACTCGGCTAGGGACGGCTGGAGACCGCCGTCCTGGCCGACGCCGACCAGGGCCTCCTGCACGAGGAGGGCGACCACGTAGTTCATGATTCCGGCCTCCTTGCTCGCATCCAGCGAGCCGAGGGAGGAGGGCAGGGCGACGCGCAGCACGTCGAGGGTCTTGGCGGGCTTGCTCTGGGAGCTCGGCTGCGAGGTGCCGCCACAGGCTGCCAGCAGGCCGGGAAGCGCGGCGAGACCGCCCATGAGGGCGGTGGAGTGCAGAAGGGAACGCCGGGATATAGGGAGATCGGCCACCCGAGGACCTGCTTTCATGCGACCGGATCAACCCGCCTAGCTGCGGTGTCTACCGGTAGAATCCATTTGGCTCATGAGAGTATTCGGTGGTGTCGCCACCGGTCAAACCCCCCGCCTGAATGGGAAATAAATGATCACGATCTATGGCGCCCGCTGGTGTGGGCACTGCCACCGGCTCAAGGCGCGGCTCAGCGGCGCGGGCATCGCCTACACGGAGGTGGACGTGGACAGCACGCCCGGCGCCGTCGAGCTCATCAGCGAGCTGAACGGCGGCTCCTGGCTCGTCCCCACCGTCGTCTTCCCCGACGGTTCGGCCCTGGTCAACCCGAGCCTTGAGGACGTGTGCTCCCGGCTGCGCGGCAGATGACGAATGCCTTGCCTGTTCCGCGGCCTCCGCCGCTGCCTTCCAGGAGTGGCGATATGCCGTGACCAGAGCCGAGTGGGCTGCCGGCGAGGGGTGAATCGAGATCTTTCAGAGCGACCTTGTCATGAACGCGCTGTACGGGTCGAGCCGGTAGTCCGCAAAGGGTTCGCAGTAATCGAACCCGAATTTCTCGTACAGCCTCCTGGCGGGCAGGAAGAAATCGTCCGAGCCGGTCTCGAGGCTCAGCCGAGTGAAGCCCATGCGCTTGGCCTCGGTGATGATGTGCTCCAGCAACAGGGACGCGATCCCGCTCCGCTTGCGCACCGACGTGGTGCGCATCGACTTCACCTCGGCGTGGTCCGGGTCCAGTCTCTTGATCGCACCGCAGCCCACCAGGGTGTCACCGTCCATGACCGACCAGAACGTGATCTCGGGCTTGCGGAGCCCGTCGAGATCGAGGGCGTGCTTGCTCTCCGGAGGCGAGACGGACCGCATCTCCTGGATGTGCTCGTTGAGGAACTCGGCGATCTCCGGCCCGGAGAGGTCGTCTACAACGATCTTCACTTTGCTCCCATTCCGTCGGCGCCGCAGGTGCCATGTCATGCTACTTAGTCGGTCTCCTATGGCGGTCTCGGGTAGCCCGGCCGAACACCCACGTTCGCAGGAGGAGGAATCGCAGGCAGGTGGTGGCCAGGTTGGCCACTACCAGCACGCCGAGTTCCAGCGGCTGGGCGGGGTCCGGGTTGAGGGCGTGCAGCATGGCGAGTGAGCCGCTGGTCAGGCCGAGACCCGCGGCGAAGACCACGAGGCCTTGGGCCTGGTGCAGCCAGAGGCGGCCGGTGCCGCGCACGCCGAAGGTGAATCGGCGGTTGAGCGCGGTGTTGGCCACGGTGGTGATGAGGAGGGCGATGAGGTTGGCCGTCTGGGCTCCGGTTCCCGTGCGCAGCAAGGCGTACAGCATCAGGTAGGCGAGAGTGCTGGCGACGCCGACGGCGGCGAAGCGGAGCAGCTGGCCGGTCAGGCCGACGGGGAGTGGGGCGCGCCCGAGTTGCTCTGGCAGCCGCGCCAGAGGCAGCCGGGCGGTGCTGAGCGCCTTGGCCAGCCGGGCGATGCCCTTGAGGTCGGCGATGGCGGTCTGCAGGATGTCGACGCGGCTGTCGGGGTCGTCCACCCAGTCGACCGGCACCTCGTGGATGCGCAGCCCGGCGCGTTCGGTGAGCACGAGCAGTTCGGTGTCGAAGAACCAGCCGGTGTCCTCCACCAGGGGCAGCAGCCGGGCGGCCACGTCGGCGCGGACGGCCTTGAAGCCGCACTGCGCGTCGGAGAAGCGGGCCGAGAGCGTGCCGCGCAGCAGCAGGTTGTAGCAGCGGGAGATGATCTCCCGTTTGGGACCGCGGGTAACCCGGGCACCGCGGGTGAGGCGCGAGCCGATCGCCAGGTCGGAGTGGCCGGAGATGAGCGGCGCCACCAGCGGCAGCAGCGCGGTGAGATCGGTGGACAGGTCGACGTCCATGTAGGCGAGCACCTGCGCGTCGGAGGCCGACCAGGTGTGCTTGAGCGCGCGGCCCCGCCCCTTGACGGCGAGCCGTACGGAGGTGACCTCCGGCAGCTCGGCGGCGAGCCTGGCCGCGATCCGCGGGGTGTCGTCGGTGCTGGCGTTGTCGGCGATCGTGATGCGAAAGGGGTAGGGGAAGCCGTGCAGCAGGTGGTCGTGCAGGCGGCGCACGCAAGGGTCGAGGTCGTCCTGCTCGTTGTAGACGGGGACCACGACATCGAGGACCGGCGTGCGCGCCGCCGGTCCTGCGGCCGCGACGTGTGCGGAGCCGATCATGGGGTCGCGCCGGGGGATGACGTCAGGTCGTAGACGGTGACGCCGTCGACCGCGGTGGCAGGGAAGGTGGCCGTCACCCATGCCGAGATCTGCGAGGCGGCGTTGTCGCCGTCGTTGCCGCCCATGGGCCCGCGGTCGCCGCCGATGAAGTAGTGGATCCGCTTGTCGGCGACGTACTGCTGGAATTGGGCGAGGGTAGGCGAGGGGTCGCTGCCGTTGAAGCCGCCGATGGGCATGACCTGATCGCCGGTGGCCAGTTGGTAGCCGGAGGCGTTCTGCGATCCGATCGCCGCCGCCACCCAGGTGTAGGAGGCGGCTTCGCGCCGGAGCAACTCGACCATGTCCGCACCGGGAGTGGAGCCGTTGAGCAGCCCGCCCATGCCGCCCCGCCCCATGCCGCCTGGCGGCGCGCCACCGTTCCGCGCCGTGCCGAGCCCTGGTGCGCCCGGTGGCATGCCGCCCGGGAAGCGGCCGCCCCTGCCTCCGGATCCGGCTGTCACGGAAGGACCGGCCGACGGGATCGAGCCGCCATGCGGGGTGGCGGCGGTGTCCATCGCGTACGCCCCGGGCCCGGCCAGGACCATGGCGAGCGCCAGCGCCGCGCTCACCCAGGCCACGCGCACGGGCAGCCACCTGGAGGCCAGCAAACCGAGTGCCGCCAGGAGCCCGCCGAGGAGCACCACCCAGCGCAGCCACGGCAGGAAGTCGCCGCTGCGCCCGAGCAGCTCATACGACCACCAGGCCGTGACCATCACGCCGGCAGCCGCGGCGGGTGCGGCCCACGCGCGGCCCCACTGCCTCCACAGCGTCACCGCGCCCATGCCGGCCAGCGCGCCGAGGGCCGGAGCGAGGGCCACGGTGTAATAGGCGTGGAAGATGCCCGCCATGAAGCTGAACACCCCGGCGGTGATCAGCAGCCAGCCGCCCCACAGCACGAACCCGGCGCGGGTACGGTCGGTGCGTGCCGCACGGGCCGTCACCGCGAGGCCGACGGCCAGCAGGATGAGCGCGGCGGGCAGCAGCCAGGCGACCTGGCCGCCCTGCGCGGCGTCGAACATGCGCGTCCATCCGGTCTCGCCCCAGCCGCCGCCCGGCCTGCCGCCGACGCTGCCGGTCTCCTCGCCGCTCAGCCGGCCGAGGCCGTTGTAGCCCAGGGTCAATTCCAGGAGGCTGTTGTGCTGCGAACCGCCGATGTAGGGGCGCGCCGAGGCGGGCACCAGCTCGACGACGGCGACGTACCAGCCGGCCGAGACGACCAGCGCGACGCCCGCCAGGAGGAGCTGCAGGATGCGCCTGCCGAGCTTGGGCGGCCCCGCGATGAGGTAGACCAGCGCGAACACCGGGACCACCAGCAGCGCCTGGAGCATCTTGGCCAGGAAGCCGAAGCCGACGAAGACCCCGGCCCACACCAGCCACTTGGTGGCGCCGCTCTCGACGGCCCGGACGATCGCGTACGCGCCGGCGACCATGAGCAGCACCAGCAGCGCGTCGGGGTTGTTGAAGCGGAACATCAGCACCGCCACCGGCGTCAGCGCCGTCGCCGCACCGGCGATGAGGCCCGCCGCCGGGCCGTACCAGCGCCGTACGGTCGCGAAGAGCAGCCCGGCCGTGGCGACGCCCATCAGGGCTTGCGGCACCAGGATGCTCCAGGCGTTGACGCCGAACAGCCGCGCCGACAGGGCCATCACCCACAGCGAGGCGGGCGTCTTGTCGACCGTGATCGAATTGGCCGCGTCCGAGGAGCCGAAGAAGAACGCCGTCCAGTCCTGTGATCCGGCCTGCGCCGCCGCCGCGTAGAACGAGTTCGCCCAGCCGGAGGCGCCCAGGCCCCACAGGTAGAGCACAGCGGTGGCCAGCAGCAGCGCCAGCAGGGCCGGATGTACCCAGGGGGCGTGGTCGGTCCGCGCACGCAGCCGCCTTCCACCGGGCGCCGGGTCGGGCGGCGGTCGGCCTACCGACGCCGCGGGCAACGTGGAGCTCATCGGTGCGTCCTCTCATCCATGCCTAACTGAGACTGTCGGCCACCGGCCTGTCCGCTTCTTGTGCCGACGCTGCGCGCAACCTGTGAGCCTGATTCCACGGCCGCGATCCCGCGGTGGGACGAGGCCGGGCGCGCGACACCCACGTCGAGAACCGGTCCCGTCGTGCTAGTGACGGCCGTTGTGCCTGATGGCCCGCGTCACGTTGATCGACGCGGAGGCGCTCCTGCCGTCGACCGTGGCGTGGATTTGGTACGTGCCCGGCCGGATGCCCTCGGGGACGGTCAGGGTCTTGGTGGCGCGGCCGTCCCGCAGCCGGACCGTGTACGTCCTGCCGTTCAGGCCGGTGATGGTGGCGGTGCCGACGTACCGCACGCCTTTGGTCTCGACGGTGACCGTGTAGGAGTCCCCGGAAGCTACCTGGTCATCGCTGACCGAGACCTCCAGGTGCCGGTCCTTCTGCTGGACCGCCGGAGCCACAGGCGGCCGGTTCGTGGCCGTGTCCGCGAGCGACGTACCCGCGAACGGCACGCCGATCAGGCTCGCGCTGAGGACACCCGTGATGAGAGTTTTGGCGAAACGCATGATATTGAACCCCCGGTCTACGGCGGCCTTTTGAAATCCCGGTGATTTCATCTGCAAAGCCCGCCGCTGGGGATAAACATATTGACGCCGCCTTGAGCGACTCTGTGGAAATCCATTCCACTTCCTGGCAAACGTGTAAGCGATAAGTAAGCGCGCTTGGGCGGCCAGGGCAGGGTCGAAGGAATTCTCACCTTGTGAGACCGAGGGCGATGAGCGGGTTGTGGAAGTCGTCGCGTGCCCAGCGGGCGCCTTCGGCGATATTGGTGAAGTTCAGCAGGCGTAGCGCGCCGATCGCGTAGCTACGCATGGTGGCCGGGATCGACGATTCACGCGCTGTCTCGGGATCGGAGAACCCTCTCAACCCCTGGGTTCCCGGCCCGGGGTGGGTGGCGCTCTCGTGCCGGGCCGGTTCAGCGCCGGAACCGTCCGGCGAAGCGGTTCCTTTTCCCGAGGTAGAGGAGGGTCCAGGTGCCGTCGGGGTTGCGGCGGGTGCGGTAGCGGTCGGGGTGGGTTGCTTTGTCGCGGTTGTGCCAGGTGCAGGCGGGGGCGAGAAGGTCCAGGTCGGTGGTACCGCCCTCGGCCCAGCCCTTGACATGGTCGATTTCGGCCATGTCGGCGGGGATGGGGCAGCCCTCGCGGTAGCAGGTGGCGTAGCGGGCCAGGACGGCCCGCCGCTGGGCGGGCGTGGCCAGGCGAACGGCACGGCCCATGTCCAGGACCTGGCCCTGGGCGTTGACGACCATGCGGACCAGTCGTGAGGTGCGGGCGAGCCGGTGGACGTCGGAGATGGGCAGCAGCTGCCCGGTGGCGATCAGCAGCCCGGGTGCCAGTCGGTCCGGCATGTGCCCACAGGTCCTGCACGCCTCCTCCACCGGCCCTTCACCCACGCCCACGCTCCCCGCACCTGCCCCGGCGGAACCCGTGCCCGCGCTGCTGGCACCTGCCCTGGCTGAACTCGCGCCCGTACTGCTGGCATCGGCTCTGGCTGAACCTGTGTCTGTGCTGCTGGCACCTGCCCTGGCTGAACTCGCGCCCGTACTGCTGGCATCGGCTCTGGCTGAACCTGTGTCTGTGCTGCTGGCACCTGCCCTGGCTGAACTCGCGCCCGTACTGCTGGCATCGGCTCTG